>NZ_RZTA01000004.1:0-119348 GCF_004023115.1 Mesorhizobium sp. M6A.T.Cr.TU.017.01.1.1 | reverse complement strand
GTGGAGATAGTGGGGGCAAAGACCCCCGCCGCGAGACCATAAGGCGTGTTGTTGGCCCGCTCGACTGCCTCATCGAGCGTATCGAACGGCAGCGCCGAAATGACCGGTCCGAAGATTTCCTCGCGTGCGATCTTCATGTCGTCCGTGACATGGGCAAAGACCGTCGGCGCGACGAAATTGCCGGCGGCAAGCGCGCCTTCCACGAGGCGCGTGCCGCCGGTGACGAGGGTCGCGCCCTCCGCCGTCCCGGCTTCGAGATAGGAGGCGACCCGCTGCAGCTGCTTTTCGGAGACGAGCGGGCCGATCTCTGTTGCCGGGTCGATGCCGTCGCCGATCCTGAGACCTTGGCATGGGCCTCCAGCCGTTCGACGAACTCGTCATGGATGGAGCGTTCGACAAACAGGCGCGAGCCGGCGATGCAGATCTGGCCGGAATTGGCGAACACCGACATCGCCGCCACCGGCACCGCTCTGTCGAGATCGGCGTCGGCGCAGACGATGACCGGCGACTTGCCGCCAAGCTCCAGCGAGACCCGCTTGAGGTTGCCGGCCGACGCCCGGACGATCGACTGGCCGGTCGCCGTCGAGCCGGTGAAGACGATCTTGTCGACGCCCATATGCTCGGCGAGTGCGGCCCCTGCCTCGGCGCCGGTGCCGGTCACGATGTTGACGACGCCTGGCGGAACGCGGCCTCGTTCATGATGTCGGCGATCAGCAGCGGCGTCAGCGGCGCTTCCTCGGAAGGTTTCAGCACCACCGTGCAGCCGGTGGCCAGCGCCGGCCCGATCTTCCAGATTGATGCGGCGGTCGGTGCGTTCCAGGGGATGATGGCGCCGACGACGCCGACCGGCTCCTTGCGGGTGAAGGAGACGATCTCGCCCGGCAGCGAGTTCTCGATCGTCTCGCCATGTAGGGACGTCGCCATGCCGGCGTAATAGCGCAGCATGCCGATGACACGGTTGCGGTTGGCGCGGGTGCGCACGATCGGCATGCCCATGTCGGTCGTGTCCGAGCGGCTGATCTCCTCCCAATGTTTTTCGAAGAGGTCGGCGATCTTGAGGAGCAGCACCTGCCGCTCATAGGGCTTGAACCGGCTCCACGGCCCGTCGAAGGCCTTGCGCGCCGCGGCCACCGCCAGCTCGATATCCTGGCGATCGCTGCGCGGCACCGTGGCAATGACCGCACCGGTGGCCGGATTGCGGGTTTCCATGGTGCGGCCCGAGCGGGCGTCGACCCAGGCGCCATCGACGAACATCTGGCGATGGCGTCCGTCGATCGGCCGGCGCAGTGACACCGGTGTCTGAGCTATGGTCATGACGTCCTCCTCCAGCGCTCCTGCCGGTGGGCGGATTTAACCCCTGGATATCACATCTGCCAACAGCTCTATTCGGCCGCCACTCTATTCGGCGGCCAGAGGCAGTCGCGGCCTGTCGTCGTTGTCTGCCAGCTCCGGCTCGGCCGCCTGCTCCACGTCCTTGGCCTTCTTGCGCTCCCTGCCGAAGAACAAGGCATAGGCTGCCGGAAGCACGAGGATGGTAAGCACTGTGGCGACGAGAATGCCGCCCATCATGGCGTAGGCGAGCGGACCCCAGAAGACGCCGCGCGAAATCGGGATCAGCGCCAGGACCGCCGTCAGCGCCGTCAGCATGATCGGCCGGAAGCGGCGAACCGCCGAGCCGATGATCGCCTCCGAGCGTTCCATGCCGGCCGCTATATCCTGGTCGATCTGGTCGACCAGGATGATCGAGTTGCGCATGATGATGCCAAGCAGCGCGATCACGCCGAGGATGGCGACGAAGCCGAACGGCGCGCCACTGATCAAAAGTGCTGCGGCTGCACCGATGATGCCGAGCGGACCGGTCGCCAGCACCAGCATCGCCTTGCCGAAATGCTGCAGCTGGATCATCAGCAGCACGACGATGACGGCCAGCATGATTGGAGCTTTCGCAGCAATGGAGGCCTGGCTTTCGGCCGAATCCTCGGCGCCGCCCTGGATCTCGACGGCGTAGCCGGGCGCCAGACCGTCGCGCAGGCCTTGCATCTCGCTGTACATCTTCATCACGACATCGTTCGACTGCACGCCATCCGGCAGCGTGGCACGCACGCTGATGGTCGGCAGGCGGTCGCGCCGCCATTCGACGCCTTGCTCCAACACCGGGACGACCTTGGCGACCTGCGACAGCGGCACGAAGCCACCGAAATCCGTCGGGACAGAGACGGAGTCGACCGCCGACAGCAGGTGACGGCTCGCCTCCGGCTCGCGGGCGACGATCGAAACGGTCTCCTCGCCGTCGCGGAAATCATCGAGCGGCGCTCCCGACATGGTCGCCTGCAGCATCTGGCGAATGCGCTGCGAGGTGACGCCGAGCGCACGGGCGCGATCCTGGTCGATCACCAGCTTCATCTCCGGCACCGGCTCGAGCCAGTCGTCGTGAACGGCGCCGAGCAGCGGATTTGCCTGGAACTTCGCCTTCACTTCGTCGGCGATGCGGCGCACCTCCTGGCGATCCGGACCCATGACGCGCATCTGCACCGGCCAGCCCGTGGGCGGCCCGAGGAACAGGCGGTCGACCTTGGCGCGGATCGACGGGAAATCCTCGGCCAGAATGGTGCGCAGCTTGACGATCAGCCGTTCGCGGGCCGGTTCGTCATTGGCCATCACCAGAAGCTGGGCAAAATTCGGATTGCGAAGCTGCTGGTCGAGCGGCAGGAAGAAGCGCGGCGCGCCCTCACCGATATAGGTGGCGATGAAGCGCTTGTCCTTGTCGTCCATCATCCTGGTTTCGAGCGCCTTGGCCTGCGTCTCGACTTCCTTGATGCTGGTGCCTTCCGGCAGCCAGAGGTCGACAAGGATTTCCGGACGCGACGACTGCGGGAAGAAATTCTGCGGGATGAACTGGAATGCCCAAAGACTGGTTGCGAAGGTCACCAGTGTCATAACCAGCACGATGATGCGGTGGCGCACGGACCAGCTGACGGTGGCGCGAAGCCGGCGATAGAAGCGCGTGTCGAAGACATCGTGATGGTTGCCGGCGTGCTTTCGCTGCTTGAGGATCATGTTGCCGAGCCACGGCGTGAAATAGACCGCCACGAACCAGGACACGACCAGCGCGATGCCGACGACATAAAACAGCGTGCGCACATACTCACCGGCCGTCGAGGCGGCGAAGCCGACCGGGATGAAGCCGGCGGTGGTGATCAGCGTTCCGGTCAGCATCGGGAAAGCCGTCGAGGTATAGGCGAAGCTCGCCGCCTCGACCTTGACCAGTCCTTCCTCGAGCTTGCGTTCCATCATTTCGACGACGATCATCGCGTCGTCGACGAGCAGGCCGAGCGCTATGATCAGCGCGCCGAGCGAAATGCGCTGCAGATCGATGCCGATCTCATACATGATGGCGAAGGTCGCGGCCAGGACGAGCGGAATGGTGATCGCGATCACCAGGCCCGAGCGCCAGCCGATCGTCAGGAACGAGACGACAAGCACGATTAGCAGCGCCTCGCCAAGCGCCTTCATGAACTCACCCACCGCTTCCCGCACGACTTCCGGCTGGTCGGCGATCTGATCGACCGAAACGCCGTAAGGCAGCGCCTCTTCGAAGTGGTGATAGGTCGCTTCGACGTCCTTGCCGACATCGGTGACATTGAAGCCTTTGGCCATGACCACACCGACCTGGACGCTGTCGTGGCCGTTGTAGCGGTATTTGCGCTGATAGGGATCCTCGAGGCCGGAGGTCACGGTGGCGATGTCGCCCAGGCGCGTTACCTGGTTGCCGGCGCGCAGGCGAAGTTCGCGGATATCGGCCGCCTTGGTCACGTCGCCCTCGACCGAAATGCGCACTGAGTTCGTGCCGGTATCGACCGAGCCCGCCGGATCGACATTGTTCTGGCCCTTGATCGCGTTCTGCAGGTCGGTGAGCGTCAGGCCGCGCTCGGCAAGCGCCTTGGACGAAACGTCGATATAGAGTTTTTCCGGCTGGTCGCCGATGATCACGGCCTTCTCGACGCCGGGCGTCGTCAGCAGCATGTCACGCGCCTGAATGGCTAATTTCTTCAGCTCGGGATAGCTGTAGCCGTCGCCGCTGATCGAATGCAAAGTGATGAAAGTGTCGCCGAACTCATCGTTGAAGTAGGGCCCGAGCAGCCCCTGAGGCAGCTCATTGGCGATGTCGCCGACCTTCTTACGCACCTGGTAGAAGGCATCCGCGACCTGCGCGGGGTTGGTGTCGCCTTCCACCTGCAAGGTGATTATGGCGCTGCCGGCGCGTGTGTAGGAACGGACGAAATCGAGATGCGGCGTTTCCTGCAGCTTGCGCTCGATCTTGTTGACGACCTGGTCCTCCATGTCCTGGATCGAGGCACCCGGCCAGACAGCCTGGACGACCATGACGCGGAAGGTGAAATCCGGGTCTTCCTTCTGGCCCATGCGCATCAGGCCGAGCGCGCCGGCAACGATGATCAGGCCGAACAGGAACCGCGCAATGCTCGGATGCCCGATTGCCCAGCGCGAAAGGTTGAAGGGCCGCTTTTCATTGGTGTCGGTGGTCATAGCGCCAGTCCATTTGTCTGATCGTCAGCGCACGCACGTGGCATGCCCACGGAGCTTCTAATGCTGGCTTCCGGGCGGCGAGGCTTTCCGAGCGGAGAGACACTCATCGCGGTGGGACGCGAGGATCGATGTGGGGGTTACATCGACCCGACGTCTCGACAATCGGGCACCTGCCGCCCGGAAACCATGAACCGCTTGACCTCGCGGCTTGCGCCGATGCGAGGAAAAGCCGTTTTATTCTTGGCCGTCAGCGCACGCGCTTGGCGGCATCGCCATCATCGTCCGCAGATGCGGACTGTTGCACCGCATCGCCGGTCAGCTTGACCTTCAGATTCTCGGTCATGAATTGTGTGCCCGCCGCAACGACGACGTCGCCGGGTTTCAATCCTTCGGCAACATGCACGCCGTCGGCGGTGAACTCGGCGACCTTGACCGGACGCGCGTGGACGGTCTCGCCGTTGCGATCCACGGTCCAGACGATCTGCTGGCCATCCTTTTGCGCCAGCGCGCTCAACGGGACCGATACGCTTTGTGGGCGGTTGTTGGCCGCCGAAGCTTCGATGTTCGCGGTCATGCCGAGAAGCACGCGCGGATCGTTGGGCAGGCTGACGCGGACGGCAAAGGTACGCGACTGCTGATCGGCGCTGCCGGCGACTTCGCGGACCTTGCCGTCGAGCGTCAGCGCATCGTCCGACCAGAAGCCTGCCTTGACGTCCTTGCCCGGCTTGAACTGGGCGATATCCATTTCCGGAACGGCGATCAGCACTTCCTTTTCGCCATCGACGGCAACGGTCACAACCGGTGTGCCGGAGCCGACCACCTGACCGACATCGGCGGCGACTGATGTGACGATGCCGTTCCTGTCCGCCTTGAGGTCGGTGTAGAGGACCTGGTTTTTCGCCTGGTCAAGCGTTGAGCGGGCGGAATTCCGGGTGGCGACCGCCTGGTCATAGCTGAGCGTTGCCTGTTCGAGCTGCGATTTCGACGCGAAGTTCTTGGCAAACAACTGTTCGGCACGACGACGGGCAAGGCCTGTTGTCTCGACCTGCCGCTCGGCGGCCTCGAGGCTGGCCTCGGCGCTGTTGACCGAAAGGTCATAGTCGGCGGGATCGATGCGGGCCAGAACGTCGCCCGGCTTCACGCGCTGGCCGATGTCGACCAGGCGCTCGGTGATCTTGCCGTTGATGCGGAACCCGAGATTCATCTCGGTGCGGGCGCGCACCGATCCGGAGTAGGAAAGCTCACGGGTATCGTTGGCCTTGGCGATCTCGACGACCTTGACCGGCCGAATGATGTCCTTGACTTCCACTTTTTCTTGCGAGCAGCCGGCGAGCCCGAACGCCGCGACGACGACCAGAGCCGGACCGACGGCCGACAGCCTGTTCATGATGGATTTGGACAAAGGCACTTGCGTACTCCCGAACTGAAGATGAATTGTCGAGGACCGACGGACGCCGCCGGTCATTTCTTCAAGGCCCTGATCGCAAACTCGATAAGATCGTCCGGCATTGCCCGGTTCTCTTTGGCAAGGCACTGGGCGACCATCTGCGGGTGACAGAGGGTGATGATAGCTGCGCCGAAGCACCGCGAAGCGACTTCCGGATCCTGGTCGGCAAACTCGCCGGCTGCGATCCCGTCGCTGATCACCTCCGCCACCAGGCTGCGGATCCGGTCGATGTGCTTCTCGATGACATGCCAATCGCGTTCGATGGCAACGACGACCATCTCGTGCACCTTCTCCTGGTCGAGCATGGTGTCGCGGGTCCACTGATAGTGAGTTTGCGCGTAGCGGCGAAGCTTTTCGCTGGCGGTTCCGGGACTATGGCAGGCGTCGTAGGTCAGTTGGTAGCAGGTAGCGAGCATACGGCCGCAAACGGCTTGGTGAATCTCGACCTTGGAGGCGAAGAAGCGGTAGATATTGGCCGTCGACATGCCGAGTTCACGCGCTATGTCGGCGACATTGGTCTTGCCGTAGCCGTAGTGGCGGAAAAGTCGCTCTGCGCAATCGAGGATGCGCGCGACATTCTCCTGTCGGACCAGGTCGGCCGTCGTATCGAGAGTATCATACATCTTGTTTCATCAGCTCATTACGAATGACGAATTTTGAATTTCGTCACTCGTAATTCGAAATCAACCGGATGTCAACACGTGACATTATCCGTCTTGGGCGACTGGTGACATCTGTTGACACCACTCGGCGTGAACAGCGTTAATGAAGCCTGCTGCGGGCAGTGCACGGGCCCCTCGCCATCTATGCTGAGCCCGCGGAACTATGCATTGTCATCCGATGCCGCGGAAAGGAGATCATGGGATGACCGTACTGCGCATCGTCACGAATATCGCAACAGACAGCATTCCGGATGTTCGGAAGTTCTATTCCGACCTGTTCGGGCTCGACGCCGTCATGGATCACGGGTGGCTGGTCACGCTGGCGTCCCGCGAAACAACCATCCCTCAGGTCAGCATCGCCAGCGAGGGCGGCTCAGGCACCCCCGTGCCCGATCTGTCGATCGAGGTCGACAATGTGGACGAGGTGTATCTTCGCGCAAAAGAGATCGGTTGCAGAGTGGTCTACGATTTGACCGACGAACCGTGGGGCGTGAGACGTTTCTTCATTGCCGACCCGACCGGAAAGCTGCTCAACGTGCTCACGCATCTTCGCTAGCCCAATTGCGGTCATCGGAGGAAACATGAGCAGAACAATCCCATTTCATTTCGTCGATGTCTTCGCGGTAGAGCCGCTGACGGGCAATTCACTGGCGGTGGTTGACGGCGGCGCCGAGTTGGCGCTTGAGCTCATGCAGAACATTGCACGTGAGTTCAACCAGTCCGAGACCACCTTTGTCTTACCGGCGACCCGGGCGAACGCCGACTGGAGGTTGCGCTCTTTCACGCCGAAGGGCGTAGAGGTTTTTGGTGCAGGCGGCCACAACACGTTAGGGGCTTGGTGGTGGCTCGCTGCAGCAGGGCGGCTCGATCTGGGCGATGGCCCAACATGGTTCCACCAACAGATCGGCGACTTGGTATATCCGTTGGCGATCTGGCAGAGCCAAGGACGGCTCGAAAAGATCATTATGCAGCAAGAGGCCCCACTGGCCGGCCGGCAGCTCTCAAACCTTGGCGCTCTTGCCACCGCACTCGGCCTTCGTACCGAAGAAATAGTGGCTGATATCGTGCCTTGCCAGATGATCTCGACTGGAGCCGCCCATCTCCTGGTGCCAATCCGCGATCGCGAAGCCGTCGACCGGATTTTGCCTGATGCTAAACAGCTTTTCGACCTGCTCGACGAGGTCGGCGGGGAAGGCTGCTACGTCTTCTCGCTCGATCCGCTACAACCCGGAACCACGGCGTATGCACGCTTTTTCAACCCGACCGTCGGCATTTCTGAGGATCCGGCAACCGGTACGGCGGCTGGTCCGCTCGCCGCACATCTCGTTGCACACGGTCTTGCACAGCCCGGTGTAGTCAAGATCGAGCAAGGCACGGCTCTCGGACGTACCAGCATCATTGAGGTCGATGTAGATGCCGGCTCAGTGAGCATTTCTGGGCGCGGCATTGTAGTGGCGAGCGGGGCATTTTCGATCTAGTCGACGCCACTCGTCTTCGACTGGATTCGCTTAGGTAGCCGATCTGTTTAATCTGTTCAGGCTTTCGCCCAGTATGACAAGCGCGATGCCGAGCAGCGCAATGTCCTTGATCAGGAACTGACCGGCGGGACCGAGCGCGGGAAAGCCCAGCGTAGGCTCCCAGATCGGCAGGGCAACCATGATCGAACAGGTGACCAGGAAAATCAGGGCGGCCAATGCCCCGCCGGCCACACCGGCGCGCACCGACCAGGGGGACGCAATCAGCAGAAGCGCGGTCGCAATCTCGACGACGCCAAGCACGTAAGAAGCACCGGCTTCACCAAATACCGGATACATCCAGGCGAGCCAAGGCGTGCCGCCGATCAGCGGCCTCAACGCCTCGATCTCAACAGCCGTGAACTTCATCCCGCCGATCATGAGAAGCGGCAGTATGACCCCGATGAGGGCGACGATCCGCCCGGCTGTCCTGACCGCGGCGGCTTTTCGCGCCCATGGTCGAGAAAGGGTCCCGTCTTGACCTTCAGGCTCTGATGTTCTGAGAACCGGCATGAGTTTCCTCCTCCAACTGCCAATTGCACCGCCCGCGTCGTAAATTTATCCCTTGCCCCTAGCGGCTGGCCAATCGCCGCTGTCACGGTCGCTCGATTAATCGATGCGCTGTCAGTCCGGCTTGTAAGGGTATGAGTGATGCTCGTGAGCGATGATCCAAAGGTCACCTTCCTTCCGCAGTCCGACGGTAAGCCGGAGGCGGGTTGCCGGGTCCCTTTCAAGCTCTTCCCTGGTGCCGCACCGCAGCAATGCGGTCGCAAAAGCGACCCGGTCTCCCGCCGTGACATCCAGCCACTCGATCGCGAAAACGCCGCCCTGCTTGAAGTGCTCGAAGAATGGACCCCAACTATCGCGGTAGGCCTCAATTCCACTGAGTTCGTTCGGCGGTGGGACATCGAACATCAGAAGGTCCGTCGCGTGGTCCGCAACGATTGTCTCCAGGTCTTGCTGCTGCACGGCGTTCGCCCAACGCTCGATCAGCGCCCGGATATATGCCTCGGCGTCACGCTCCATGTTCTCCATTAGAATTCTCCTCCTGCCAGATCCTCTTCTGTCGAGTTGGTTCTGTATCGAGGACGATCGGGAGGCACTCGATCCGACACTGAGTGATGTTTTTTGCTCTTCGCGTGGCTAGGCTCCCTTGGCCATCTCCCTCAGCCGGAACTTCTGGATCTTGCCGGTCGAGGTCTTCGGGATTTCGGCGAAGATCACCGCTTTCGGGATCTTGAAGCGGGCGAGCAGCGCGCGGCAGTGATCGATGATCTCGGCCCCGGTCGCCATTTCGCCCGGCTTCAGCTCGACATAGGCGACCGGCACCTCGCCCCATTTGTCGTCGGGCCTGGCAACGACGCCGCAGGAGGCGACGGCAGGGTGCTTGTAGAGCGCCTCCTCGACCTCGATAGAGGAGATGTTCTCGCCGCCGGAAATGATGATGTCCTTGGAGCGGTCCTTGAGCTGGATATAGCCGTCGGGCTGCATGACACCGAGGTCGCCCGAGTGGAACCAACCGCCGGCGAAGGCCTCGTCGCTCGCCTTGCGGTTCTTGAGATAGCCCTTCATGACGATGTTGCCGCGGAACATGACCTCGCCGATCGTCTCGCCGTCGGCCGGCGTCTCCTCCATCGTCTCGGGGTCCATCACCGTCAGGCCTTCGAGCGCGGCATAGCGCACGCCTTGCCTGGCCTTCCTCGCCGCCCTGAGACCCTTTTCGAGCCCGTCCCACTCGCCATGCCATTCGTTGACGACGGCCGGGCCATAGGTCTCGGTCAGGCCATATAGGTGGACGACCGCAAAGCCCGCATCAGCCATGCCCGACAGCACCGATTCCGGCGGTGGTGCCGCGGCCGTGTTGAAGGTGACCGTCTGCGGAAATTGCCGCTTGTCCTCCTCCCCAGCATTGATCAGCACCGACATGACGACCGGCGCGCCGCACAGATGAGTGACGCCGTGATCGGCGATGGCGTCGTAGATCGGCTTTGGCCGCACCCAGCGCAGGCAGACATGGGTGCCGGCCTGCAAGGCCAGCGTCCATGGAAAGCACCAGCCATTGCAGTGGAACATCGGCAGCGTCCAAAGATACACCGCATGCTTGCCCATGCCGGCATGGATGGTGTTGGCGTAGGCCATCAGTGCTGCACCGCGATGGTGATAGACGACGCCCTTCGGATTGCCTGTCGTGCCGGACGTGTAGTTGAGCGCAATAGCGTCCCATTCGTCGTCTGGCATCGACCAGGCGAAATCCTCGTCGCCGCCCGCGACAAAGTCCTCGTAGTCGAGCGTGCCGATCCGCTCGCCCTTGGGATAGGGGGCGTCAGTGGCGTATTCGGGATCGTCGTAGTCGATGACCAGCGGCTTTACCTTGGCCAGCGCCAGCGCCTCGCTGACGACGTTTGCGAATTCGCGATCGACGAAAAGCACCTTGGTTTCGGCATGATCGAGCTGAAAGGCGATGACCGCGGCATCGAGGCGGGTGTTGAGCGAATGCAGCACCGCCTTGGTCATCGGCACGCCGAAATGCGCTTCCAGCATCGCCGGCGTGTTGGACAGCATGACGGTGACGGTGTCGCCCTTGCCGATGCCGCGCTTGGCGAGCGCCGAGGCAAGTTTCAGCGACCGCCGCCAGAAATCGCGATAGGTCGTGCGCTGGCGGCCATGGATGATGGCGACATGGTCGGGAAAGGTCTTTGCCGCCCGCTCCAGATAGGTCAGCGGCGTCAGCGGCTGGTGGTTGGCCGGATTCTTGTCGAGATCCTGTTCGTAGGGATTGCCCATCCCGTCCTCCCGTAACGTCGTCATCGAGATCTTCTATCCATAGGCTTCCGCCCCGTCACCACCAACGATGCCATGATAGAGCGCATTTGGCACAAGGATGATCTAGATAAAGCAAACGAAAGAGCATCGTTTGCCCTTGCTCAATTTGACTTTTGTCGAGAGCCGTGAATAATGTCAGCAAGGAGATGGCATGGCGATCCGACCGGCAGAACAGCTTATTCACAAGGCCGCCTGGCTTTACTATGCCCACGGCCTGCGCCAGGACCAGGTGGCGAGCCAACTCAAGATTTCCCGGGCCTCGGTCGCCATGTATCTGCGCAAGGCGCGCGAGACCGGCATCGTCAACATCTCGACCTCGACCCAGCTTTTCACTGACGACGTCCTGGCACGCAAACTTGAAGACGCGTTGAAGCTCGATGCCGTCTGGATTGCGCCGGAAAACGGCCATGTCGCCGATCCTTCGACCGACATCGCTGTGCTGGCGGCGAGCGTCTTTCTCGAGCTGGTCAAGAAGGGTGACCGGATCGGCGTCGCCTGGGGGCGGACCGTCTATACGATCGCCGACATCATGTCATATGCCGATCTGCAGGATGTCACGGTGGTGCAGCTCTGCGGCAATCTTGGCGCCCCCTATTCCTACCGGCCCGACCAATGCACCATGGAAATCGCGCGCCGGCTCAACGCCCAGGGGCTCAACTTCTATGCGCCGCTGGTGCTGACCACGGAAGAACTGGCGCGGGGCCTGCGCGCCGAGCCGGTGATCCGCGAGCAATTGTCGGGCATCAGTGAATGCGACCTGGCGCTGTACTCGGTCGGCACCGTCGATGCCGACAGCCATGTCGTCAAATGCGGCGCGCTGACTGCCAGCGAAATGGACGTGCTGCGCCGTGCCGGCGCTGCCGGCGTCATCGCCGGACAGATCATCGACGCGCAAGGCAAGGCGCTCGACTGCAGCTACAACCGGCGGGTCATTTCGGCAGAGCTGTCATCGCTGCGCAAGATTGAAAAGCGCCTCGTGGTGGTGCAGGAGGACAGCAAGTTCGGACCGCTGATGGCGGCGATCGCGGGTGGGCTGTGCACGCATCTGGTGGTCGGCGCGCGGATGGCGCGACGGCTGCTCGACGATGCCGGATCGGCAGCGGAAAAGGTCGCCTAGATACGCAAAACTCCGCCGCGGGCGCATTGTCATCAAAGCGTCGCGGCGTTCCTGTTCACAACAAAAAGAGAAATCGGACGAAGCGAACATGAAGAACCTATGGAATGACGGCGACGCGGAGAAGCTGGTTGCCGACTATGCAAAGAAGGGTGTAGCCCGCGACCTGGCGCTGCGCGTCTATACGACCAGGCTTCTGGGCGGCGAACCGCGGCTTGTCCTGCATGGCGGCGGCAACACCTCCTGCAAGACAAAGGCCACCGACCTCGTCGGCGACGAATGGGACGTGCTCTGCGTCAAGGGCAGCGGCTGGGACATGGGCGTGATCGAGCCGCAGGGCCTGCCGGCGGTCAAGCTCGGCGCCCTGCTCAAGGCGCGGTCGCTCAAAAAGCTCTCCGACGAAGACATGGTCGCGCTGCAGCGGGCGAACCTCATCGATCCGTCTTCGCCGAACCCTTCGGTCGAGACACTGCTGCACGCCTTCCTGCCGCACAAATTCGTCGACCACACGCACTCGACCGCCATTCTGGCCATCGTCGACCAGGACGACAGCAAGGCGCTGAGCAAGAAGGTCTTTGGCAGCAAGATGGGTTACGTGCCCTATATCATGCCGGGCTTTGATCTGGCGAAGGCGGCTGCCGATGTCTTCGACGCCGACCCGACTGTCGAAGGCCTGATCCTCGACAAGCATGGCATTTTCACTTTCGGCGACGATGCCAAACAGGCCTACGACCGGATGATCCATTATGTGAACGTCGCCGAGGATTTCATCGCCAGGAATGGCAAGCCGCCTGCCGAAAAATCGGCCTTGCCAGCCAGGCTGGCCAAGCCCGCGGACATTGCGCCGATGCTGCGCGGCGCGGTGGCCGTAGCGCGCGGCGAAGGCCGCTTCGACCGCATGATCAGCGACTTCCGCACCTCGGACGCGATCGTCGATTTCATCAATTCGGCCAGGATTGCCGACTATGCCGGGCGCGGCGTATCGACACCCGACCTGTCGATCCGCATCAAGACCGGACCGATGGCGCTGCCGGCACCCGACGCGGACAAGATCAGCGACTACAAATCCGCCATCCGCCAGCATGTCGAAAAATTCGCCAAGGACTATCGCGCCTACTTCGAAACCAACGACGCGCTCGACGATGTGAAGCGCACGATGCTCGACCAGATGCCGCGGCTGACGCTGGTGCCGGGCCTCGGCATGTTCGGCCACGGTCGCACGCTGAAGGATGCGAAGATTGCATCCGACGTCGGCGAGATGTGGATCGAGGCGGTGCGTGGAGCCGAAGCAGTCGGCGATTTCCGTCCACTGTCCAAAGCCGACCTGTTCCCGCTCGAATACTGGTCGCTGGAACAGGCCAAACTCGCCTCCAACAAGCCGAAGCCGCTGACCGGCCAAGTTATGCTGGTCACCGGCGGCGCCGGCGCGATCGGCGCCGCCACCGCAAAGCTGTTCGCCGATAATGGCGCCCATGCCGTCGTCGTCGATCTCGACGCGTCAAGGGCTACTGAGGCGGCAAAAAAGGCCGGCAACAGTTCTATCGGCATCGGCGCCGACATCACCGATCCGGCACAGATGCGCGCTGCGTTCGACAAGGCGGTCGCCGTCTTCGGCGGCCTCGACATCCTGGTTTCCAACGCGGGTGCTGCTTGGGAAGGCAGGATCGGCGAGCTCGACGACGCCACTTTGCGCAAGAGCTTCGAGCTCAATTTCTTCGCCCATCAGTCGGCGGCCCAGAACGCAGTGCGCATCATGCTCGAACAGGGCACCGGCGGCGTGCTCCTGTTCAACACCTCCAAGCAGGCGATCAATCCGGGTCCGAAGTTCGGCGCCTATGGCATCCCCAAGGCGGCGACGCTTTTCCTCTCCAGGCAATATGCGCTCGACTACGGCGCGCATGGCATCCGCTCCAATGCCGTCAATGCCGATCGTATTCGTTCGGGGTTGCTGACCGACGCCATGATCGCCAGCCGCTCGGGCGCGCGCGGCGTATCGGAGAAGGAGTACATGGCGGGCAACCTGCTTGGGCAGGAAGTGACGGCCGAAGACGTGGCCCAAGCGTTCCTGCATCATGCGTTGGCCGAGCGAACCACCGCCGATGTGACGACGGTGGATGGCGGCAACATCGCGGCGGCGTTGAGGTAGGCTCAAGAACAGTCCAGACGCAAAAAGAGCGGCCCGAAAGCCGCTCTTTTCTTTTGCCTGCGATAAAAAGCTACTTGGCGTTCGGGTTCGGCATCCAGGCCGGCATCGCGACATCGGCATGGGCGAACTGCGGCAGCTTGGCCGAAAGGTCTTCCATGTTCTTGATGTCCTTGTCGATCAGCTCCTTTTGGGTGATCAGTGTCGGCGGCACGATGACATTATGGCCGGGGTCTTCGCCGGCCAAAAGCTGCGCCAGCGCGCGCACCGAAACCTGGCCGACGACGGCCGGATTGGTGGCGGCGGTTGCCGCCCAGGCGCTGTCGGGCTCGCGCATCGCGGCGATGTCGGAGGTCGAGATGTCGGCCGAATAGATCTTGATGTCCTTGTTGAATCCCGCCTCGTCGACGGCGATCTTCACGCCCTTGGCGAATTCATCATAGGGCGCAAACATCACCTTGATGTCGGGGTTGGCCGACAGCACCGAGCGAGCCTGGTTGGCGACGGAATTCGCGATCGGATTGTCGAGCGTGCCGAACATCGCCGCCTCGTTGATGCCCGCATATTTCTTCTTGAAATCGAGCCAGGTCTCGTTGCGGCGGTCGAGCGGCGCGATGCCGGCGACATAGACGTAGCCGGCCTTCCAGCTCTCGCCATTGTCCTTGATCGCCTGTTCGAGCGCGAGGCGCGCCAGATCGCGGTCGGACTGCTCGATCTGCGGGATTTTGGGGTTTTCGACATTGACGTCGAACGCGACCACCTTGATGCCTGCATCGACCGCGCGCTGGGCGGCTTCCTTCATCGATTCCGTCAGTCCGTGCTGGATGATGATGCCCTGGACGCCCAGCGCAATGGCCTGGTCGACCATGTCTGCCTGAAGGGCGGCATCCTGACGGCTGTCGAGGACGCGCAGATCGACGCCAAGCGCCTTGGCTTGCGATTCGACACCGGACAGATAGGCCTGGAAGAAGTCACCAGTCGAGAGATAGCGGACCAGCGCGATCTTGACGGCGCCGGGCTTATCGAACGGCGCCGGCTTGTCCTGCGCCATCGCCGGCACCTGCATAAGCAGCGCGGCGCCGGCAAGCCCAAGCGCTGCCGCCCCCAATAGTCTTCTTGTGATCTTCATGTTTCTTCCTCCACTTGTTGAACTCAAATTTCAGCCGGTCGAAATCCTATCTGTCGAAATCCTACCTCTTGCCCCTGCCGGAAAGGGCGAAGGTGAAGACAAGGGCAACCACGAGAACGACGCCCTTGATGAAATCCTGCGTGTAGTAGGGCGCGTTCATCATCGTCAGGCCCTGCAGCAGCACGCCGACAAACACCGCACCGACGGCCGTGCCGAAAGCGTTCGGCTTGGCGGCCCCAAGGACCGCGTAGCCGATGAGCGCCGCGGCGACAGCGTCGAGCAGGAGATTATTACCCGAGGCAATATCACCGCGTCCAAGCCGGGCAGCGAGCAAAATGCCGCCGATCGAAGCAAAAACTCCTGAAATAACGTAGGCCCAGATTTTGTATGCCTTGACAGGCGCGCCAGCGAGCTCGGCAGCCCGCTCGTTGCTGCCGACCGCGTACATCATGCGGCCGAAACGGGTGTATTCGAGAAAGAACCAGATCAGCACTGCAAGCACGAGCAGGACCACCACCGAAACCGGGATGAGGTTCGGGATGAAGAAATCAAAACGGTGGCGGCCAAGTGCCAGGAAAGCGGCGCTGAACGTGCCGTTGGCCACCGAGCCATCGGGCATCGTCATGCCGGTGGCGATCGAGCGGCCTTCGGTCGGGATGCGCTGCAGGCCGACGAGCAGGAACATCATGCCGAGCGTCGCCAGAAGGTCCGGCACGCGCATATAGACGATCAGCCAGCCATTGATGAGGCCGACGATGACACCGATCGCGAGACAGGCGATGACCGCGACGACGGCGTTCTGCTCCAGCACCACCATGACATAGGCTGCCGCCATCATGGCGCTGGTAGCGACCGAGCCGATCGACAGGTCGAAGCCGCCGACGACCAGAGTGGCGGTGACGCCAAGCGCCAGCACGCCGGTGATGGCGACCGACTGGAAGATGAAGACGGCACTTTGCGGCGAGACGAAGCCGCCGGCGGCGATCGCGAAATAGGCGATCAACCCGAACAGCAAAACGATGAACCCGTAGCGGATGGCAAGGTCGCGCGCGGCTGCCATCTCAATCCAACCCGAACTCATGCCCTCTCCATTCCAATTCTCACCATCTGCCCGCTCTCAGGCCGCGCTCTGCGACGGCCCGCCCGCCACTTCGGCCAGCAGACGCTCGAGGTCGATGTCGGCGTTGCGGTGCTCGCCGACGATCGTCTGCTCCGACATCACCAGGATGCGGTCGGCGGTCTCCAGCGCTTCGTCAAGTTCAGTGACGAACAGCAGCGTCGCACGGCCGTTCGCGCTCGCCCGCAGCTTGGCCGCGATATCGCGCCTGGCCGAAATGTCGACGCCCTGGAACGGCTCGTCCAGAATGAACAGTCTTGCGGCCTGCGACATCCAGCGGGCGACCATCACCTTCTGCTGGTTGCCGCCGGACAGGGCGGACATCTCGTCCTTCTCCGAGCGGCAGACGATGCCCAACTCCTGGATTTGCTGGCGGGCGGTGGCGCGCTCGATGCGGCGCTTGAGTACGCCGAGACGCGACATCCGCTTGTGGAACGGGAGACTAATATTTTCCTGGATGTTGAAGTCGCCGACGATGCCGTTTTCGCCCCGGTCCTTGGCGACAAGAAACACGCCGGCGGCGATCGCCTCGCCCGTCGAACCCGGTGCGTAAGGTTTCCCGTTCAGCACCATGGTCCCGGACAGCGGCTTGCGCACGCCAAACAGCGTCTCAGCGAGCGCCGTCTTGCCGACGCCGACGAGGCCGGTGATGGCAACGACCTCACCGTCGCCGAGCGTCAGCGAGATCGGCCTGGAACCGTCTACAATGCGCAATCTGTCGATCGTCAGGACAGGCTTGGCCGAGTTCCTGGCGACGATCCGGTCGAGGTGGATCTTGCGGCCGAGCATGGCGTTGACCGCGCCCTCATAGTCGAGTGGCTTGCGGTCGAAAACACCTGAGATGACGCCGTCGCGCATCGAGACGATCCGGTCGGCAAGCCGCCTGATGTCGGACATGCGGTGCGAGATGTAGAGGATCGCGACACCGTGCTCGCGAAGCCTGTCGAGCAGCGCGAAAAGCCGGTCGGCCTCGGCGCTGGACAAAGAGGAGGTCGGCTCGTCGAGGATCAGCACTTTCGGCTGGTGCGCCATGGCGCGGGCAATCGCCACCATCTGGCGGTCGGCCAGCGAGAGATCGCTGATCCTGGCTTTCAGGTCGATCGTCAGTCCCATGCGGTCGGCGACCGCTTTTGCCTCGCGGCGCACCCGGCCCGGATTGAACAGGGTCGGCGCGCCGCTGCCGCTCAGCCTGTCAAGCGTCAAATTGGTAGCGACGTCGAGATCGGCGACGACACCGTCATTGATGTTTTGATGAACGGTGACGACACCGGCGCGGATCGCCTCCGCCGGCGTTTTTGGCGCGAAGTCTTGCAGCGCGAAGTCCTGGCCGGCGAGGCTCATCGTGCCGCCGCCGCGCTCGTAGACGCCGCTGATGATCTTGACCAGGGTGGATTTTCCGGCACCGTTAGCGCCCATCAGCACGGTTACTTCGCCGGCATGCAAATCGAGCGAGACGCCGCCAAGCACCTCGATATGGCCGAAGGACTTCCTCAGGCCGTCCACGCGGAACACGGCATCATTGCCCATTCGTTCCTCCCTGACCGTGACGCTAGGGGCTGTCCCGGCAATTGTCAACACGATTGACAATTGCCAGAGAGCTTCCTAGCTTGGACCAACCGCCATGGCTTCACTATGATGGGAGTCACCTAAGCGGGAGGGGTGAGGATGACTGCGAAATTGCCATTCGAAGCACTGTCGGTCGAGACATTGGCGGCACGCCTCGGCGCCAACGAGGCCCTGTGTTCGCATATCGGCAAGGATACGGCCCGTTGGAAGGTCCGCGAGGTCGGCGACGGCAATCTGAACCTGGTCTTTATCGTCGAGGGCGCCACGGGTGCTGCCGTCGTCAAGCAGGCCCTGCCCTATGTCCGCTTGGTCGGTGACAGCTGGCCGCTGCCGTTGAAGCGCTCCTTCTTCGAATATCATGCGCTGACACGACAACAGGCGAGAGCGCCCGGTTCGGTGCCGGCGATCCATCACTTCGACGAAGGCCAGGCGCTAATCATCATGGAATATCTGTCGCCGCACATCATCCTGCGGCGCGCGCTGATCGAAGGCCGGCAGTTGCCGAAGATCGCCAGAGACATCGGCCTGTTCATGGCCCGCACCCTGTTTCGCGGCTCCGACCTGCATATGGCGACCAAGGACCGCAAAGCCGATCTGGCGCTGTTCGCCGACAATGTCGAGCTTTGCGACATCACCGAGAACCTGGTTTTCTCGGACCCCTATTTCGATGCCAAGATGAACCGGCATACGAGCCCACAGCTCGACCGCATCGTCGCCGAGCTGCGCGCCGACCGCGACCTCAAGGTCGAGGCGCAGCGGCTGAAGCACATCTTCGCGGCCAATGCAGAGACGCTGCTGCATGGCGACCTGCATTCCGGGTCGATCATGGTCACTGACACCGAAACGCGGATGATCGATCCCGAATTCGCCTTTTACGGCCCGATCGCGTTCGATGTCGGCATGCTGCTTGCCAATTTCTGGATGGCGTTCTTCTCGCAGCGCGGCCACGAGCAAAATGGAATGCGCGACACCATGCGCGCCTATCTGCTCGACGTCACGGTCGAGACATGGTCGGTGTTCCGCACCGAGTTCTCGCATCTGTGGCGGACCGAGCGCACGGGCATGCTCTACCAGAAGAGCCTCTTCGAGGATCAGGGCGACAGGCTCGGCGCTGAACAGGCGCTCGACCACATGCTGCATCAGGTCTGGACCGACATGCTGGGCTTTGCCGGCGTCGAGGTGCACCGGCGCATTCTGGGCCTCGCGCACAACGCCGATTTCGAGACCATTGCCGACGAGGATCTGCGCGCCACATGTGAGGCGAAGGCGCTGAAGTTCGGCCGTCACATCGCCGTCAACCGGCGCCAGATTCACAGCATCGATGAGGTCAACAAATTGGCCGCGCTGATCGAACGGGAGAACAGGATTTGAACGTCGGCGACCGCCACTATCGCACCATCTGGCTGAGCGACGACGGGCGTTCGGTGGAGATCATCGACCAGCGCTGGCTGCCGCATGATTTCCGCGTGGAGAAAGTCAGCACCGTTGCCGGCATCGCCACCGCGATCCGCGACATGTGGGTGCGCGGCGCACCGCTGATCGGCGTCACCGCTGCCTATGGCGTCGCCATTCAGATGGCCGACGACCCTTCGGATGCCGCACTCGACAGCGTTTGGGAGGTCTTGCACGAAACACGCCCGACGGCGATCAATCTGCGCTGGGCGCTCGACGAGATGCGCAATTTCCTGCGGCCGCTTCCATCTGGACAACGCGCCGAGGCTGCTTACCAGCGCGCAGGCGAAATCGCCGACGAGGATGTCGGCCTCAACCGCGCCATCGGCGCCAATGGGCTTGAAATAATCAAGGAAATCGCGGCGCGCAAGCAGCCGGGCGAGCCGGTCAACATCCTGACCCACTGCAATGCCGGCTGGCTGGCCACCGTCGACTACGGCACCGCCACGGCGCCGATTTATTTGGCAACGGAAGCGGGCATTCCCGTTCACGTCTATGTCGACGAAACGCGCCCACGCAACCAGGGCGCCCAGCTGACAGCATGGGAAATGGCCGGCCACGGCGTGCCGCACACGCTGATCGTCGACAATGCCGGCGGCCATCTGATGCAGCGCGGCGAGATCGACATGGTCATCGTCGGCACCGACCGCACCACCGCCGACGGCGATGTCTGCAACAAGATCGGCACCTATTTGAAGGCGCTGGCCGCGGCGGATAACGACGTGCCGTTCTACGTCGCGCTGCCCTCGCCGACCATCGACTGGACGGTCGGCGACGGGCTGGCCGAAATCCCGATCGAGCAGCGCTCCAGCGACGAGGTCTCGCTGGTCTGGGGCAAGACCGCGAGTGGCGAGATTGCGCAGGTCCGCATCTCGCCGGAGACGACGCCCGCGGCAAACCCGGCCTTCGACGTGACGCCGGCGCGACTGGTCACCGGATTGATCACGGAACGCGGCGTCGCCAAGGCGTCGCGGGAAGGCTTGAAGGCGATGTTCCCCGGACGCTGATTCGGCTTCATTGACTTTCGAAAGCGGCATCAGCGGATAAGCGAGGCCAGCTGTCCATATCCGTGGCAGGGGCGCTGCTTGGGTGCATCCAGATTAGCTCATTTTCTGACAGCCGGCATTTTGACGGCGGACGATTCTGCCTGACATCCTGATACTCGCCTCGCCGGCAGCCGGCTAAGGCGAGGCGATCGTCCATCGATGCGATAACAACCAAAGGCACTGACGAAGGGGCCGGCCGAAACTGGCCGCATCCGATTCCTATCCGGTTGCCAAAATATGGTAGGGTGATTATACCAGCTACTAAGATGACGATCGGCAGGGCCATCGTTGGAGATCAGGAGTACGGCTAGATGACAACGATTGCGCTGTTTGGCGCCGGCGGCAAAATGGGTTACCGCCTGTCGACCAATTTTCGCGGCTCTCCCTATACGATACGCCATGTCGAGGTCAGCGATGCCGGCTGCGAGCGACTAAAGACGGGGCTGGGCATCGACGCGGTCAGCGCCGATGAAGCCCTGAATGGCGCCGAGGTGGTGATCCTGGCGGTTCCCGACACCCATATCGGCAAGGTCGCGGCCAGCATCGAGAGCAAGCTTGCTGCCGGCACGATGGTGGTCGTGCTCGACGCCGCAGCACCTTTCGCCGGCCATTTGCCGAAGCGGCCGGACCTGACCTATTTCGTCACCCATCCCTGCCATCCGCCGATCTTCAACGACGAGACCGATATGGCGGCCAAGAAGGACTATTTCGGCGGCGTCAAGGCTAAGCAGCATATGGTCAGCGCACTGATGCAGGGGCCGGAGGAAGATTTCGCCAAGGGCGAAGCGATCGCCAAGATCATATGGGCTCCGGTCATGCGGTCGCATCGCGTCACGGTCGACCAGATGGCGCTGCTCGAGCCGGGCCTTTCGGAGACTGTCTGCGCCTCGCTGCTCGTCGTCATGAAGGAAGCGGTCGACGAGGTCGTCGCGCGCGGGGTTGACCAGCAGGCGGCGCTCGACTTCCTGCTTGGCCACATGAACGTGCTCGGCGCCGTCATCTTCGGTGAAACCAAGGGCGTGTTCTCCGACGCCTGCAACAAGGCCATCGAGTTCGGCAAGCCGGTCTTGATGCGCGACGACTGGAAGCGGGTCTTCGAGCCGGAAGAGATTGCGGCAAGCATTCAGCGGATTACCTGAGATGACCTTTTCCTTCTCCCCGAGGGGAGAAGGAAAGTCGCGGGCGTGCCGACACATGTCATCTGAATTAGTGATTGACTCATTATACCAGTTGGCTTAGCTGTACGGTGGCTAGGACCATCAGGCTTCGAAGCAAATTCGGGCCTGGGGTGGAGGATGGCTGGGGAGCGACGTTCCGTTGAGATGAACCGGCAAACGGCTTTGAACCCAGTCTATCCGCGCCCGAGCCATCTAAATGAATTGCATGCAGACAGCAGCCTTGGGTTGATCAAGGCATAGTTTTCAAAACGGGAGGAAATCATGAAACTCACTCGCAGAATGACGCTTGCGGCTTTTGCCGGCATGCTGGCGCTCGGCACGGCCGCACCTGCTTATGCGGCGGATCTCATTGCCATCATCACGCCTTCGCACGACAATCCGTTCTTCAAGGCCGAAGCCGTCGGCGCTGAAGCCAAGGCCAAGGAACTCGGTTACGAAGCGCTGGTGCTCGTCCATGACGACGACGCCAACAAGCAGTCCGAGCTGATCGACACGGCGATCGGCCGCGGCGCCAAGGCGATCATCCTCGACAATGCCGGCGCCGACGCCACCGTCGCCGCCGTGCAGAAAGCCAAGGACGCCGGCGTTCCGTCCTTCCTGATCGACCGCGAGATCAACGCCACCGGCGTCGCCGTCGCGCAGATCGTCTCGAACAACTACCAGGGCGCCCAGCTCGGCGCGCAGGAGTTCGTCAAGCTGATGGGCGAGAAGGGCAATTTCGTCGAGCTGGTCGGCAAGGAATCCGACACCAATGCCGGCATCCGCTCCAAGGGTTATCACGACGTCATCGACGACTATCCGGACCTGAAGATGGTGGCGCAGCAGTCGGCCAACTGGAGCCAGACCGAGGCCTATTCCAAAATGGAATCGATCCTCCAGGCCAATCCTGACATCAAGGGCGTGATCTCCGGCAACGACACGATGGCGATGGGCGCCTATGCCGCGCTTGCCGCCGCCGGACGCAAAGACGTCATCGTCGTCGGCTTCGACGGGTCGAACGACGTGCGCGACTCGATCGCCTCAGGCGGCATCAAGGCCACCGTCCTGCAGCCGGCCTATGCGCAGGCGCAGATGGCAGTCGAGCAGGCCAACGACTTCATCAAGAACAAGAAGTCTCCGGCCGAGGAAAAGCAGTTGATGGACTGCGTCCTGATCAACGGCGACAATGCCGCCAAGCTGGAAACTTTTGCGCTCACCAACTGAGCCGGCGTAACATCAATCGCAAGGGACGAGCTTCCGGCTCGTCCCTTGCTTCCATTTCCTGGGTGCCCTGACCGCCATGCCGAACAAGCCGACATGTTCGATCCTCGCCGCGCCGATCCTTGTCGCGATGGTCGGCATCAGCCTGACCGCCTGCAAGATCTTGCCGACACCGTCCGGGGAAAACGGCGGCAATGCGCCAGCCTTCAATGCGGACAAGATGGTCGGTGATATCTGGGCTGCCAAGGTCGTGCCCTATCTCCAGCAGAAGGCCGGATCGTTTCCCGAGGTTCACGCCCTGGCGAAAGCCGATCCAGCGGCTGCCGGCGCCAAATACGGCAATCCAAAGAAGCAGGCGAATTCGCCGTGGACCTTCGCGGTTCGTCTTGAAGGCAAGGTGGTCGCCGCAAACACGCAATCGCGCGCGGCGACCATGGACGTTGATGCCGACGGCGACGGCAAGGCCGATGCACGGGTGCAGATCGGACCCGCGATGCGTGGCACCGCGCTGCGCGACAGTCTCGATTTCATCCAGTTCAACGATTTCACCAACCAGATCGACTTCGCCCAGTTCGGCAAGGCGTTTAACATCCATGCCGACAAGACAGTGCTTTCCAAGCTGCCGCGCGAAGCGCTGGAAGGCCGGAGCGTTAGGATTGTCGGCGCCTATGTCATGGGCAGCGGCCAGGACCTGCCGCTGGTGACGCCGGCGGAGGCAGAGATCGGGCCGAAGCCATGAATGCCGCCATCGATCATGATGTCATCCTGAAGCTGGAAGACGTCTCGAAGGTCTATTCGGGCACCGTCGCGGTCAAGCGCGCGAATTTCGAGGTGCGCAAGGGCGCGGTCAACGTGCTGGTCGGCGAGAACGGCGCCGGCAAATCGACGCTGATGAAGATCATCGCCGGCGTCGAACAGCCGACGCTCGGCCGCATACTCCTGGAGGGCGAGGAGGTTTTCTTCTCGTCATCCGGCGACGCGGTGAACCGCGGCATCGGCATGGTGTTCCAGGAGCTTAACCTGTTCGGCAACCTGACGGTCGCCGAAAACATTTTCGCCACCCGCGAGATCACCAACCGGTTCCGCAAGATCGACAGCAGAGAACAGGAGCGCCGCGCGGCGGAATTCCTCGAGCGCCTGGAAGCCGGCATCCGGCCCGACATGCTGGTCGAGGACCTGCGCATCGGCCAGCAGCAGCTGGTCGAGATCGCCAAGGCGGTTTCGCTTGATGCGCGCATCCTGATCATGGACGAACCGACCTCGGCACTGAGTGCGGCGGAAGTCGAGATCCTGTTCAAGGTGATTGCCGATCTAAAGGCGCGCGGCGTTGCAATCGTCTACATCTCGCATCGGCTCGAGGAACTGATCCGCATCGGCGACTACATCACCGTGCTGCGTGACGGGCGCATCACCGGCCAGGAGAAGATGAAAAACGTCGACACGCGATGGATCGTGCGGCAGATGATCGGCTCGGACGCCAAGGACTTCGCCAAGGCCGACGGCCATGTTCCGGGCGAAGAGATATTCCGCGCCGAGGACATCTGCCTGCCGCGCGTGACCGGCGGGCTTGCCGTCGATCATGTCTCGCTGTCGCTGCGTGCCGGCGAGATCCTCGGCATCTATGGGCTGATGGGTGCCGGACGCAGCGAGCTGTTCGACTGCATCATGGGTCGCCACGGCCATGCCACCGGGGCGATCTTCATTGCCGGCAAGAAAGTGAAAGAACGTGATACGACGCGTCGCATCCGGCGCGGACTGGCGCTGATCCCCGAGGACCGCCAGCGCGAAGGGCTGGTGTCGATACTCTCCGTCGCCAGCAACCTGACGCTGGCCAGCCTGTCGCGGTTTGTGCGCCTGTTCCATATCAGCGGCGCCAAGGAAAACCAGGCGGTGACGCAGATGGTGCGGGAGCTGGCGATCAAGGTCGCCAATCCGGCGCAAGAGGTCTCGTCGCTGTCGGGCGGCAATCAGCAGAAGGTGGTGATCGGCAAGGCGCTGCTCACCGGACCGAAGGTGCTGCTGATGGACGAGCCGAGCCGCGGCATCGACGTTGGCGCCAAGGCCGACGTCTTTCGCACCATGCGCAAACTGTCCCGCGACGGACTGGGCATACTGTTCGCCACCTCCGATCTCGACGAGGTGATGGCGCTGTCCGACCGGATCGCGGTGATGAGCAATGGAAAACTGACCGGCATGTTCGATCGCGCCGAGGCGACGGAGGCGGCACTCGTCGCCGCATCGGCGCTTGGCCACGGACCGGTCCCGCACACGGAGAGCCCCGCCCATGACTGACATCCCGGCCAAGGCGGCTGTTGCCTCCGCCTCGAACGGCTCCGTCCTGCTGACGCTGATGAAGGCGAGGACGTTCATCGCATTGATCGCCGTCCTGATCTTCTTCTCGATCGCAGCACCCAATTTCCTGTCGGGGGCCAATCTGATCCTGATGTCGAAGCACGTGGCGCTGAACGCGTTCCTGGCCATGGGCATGACCTTCGTCATCATCACCGGAGGCATCGACCTGTCGGTCGGCTCGATCGTCGGTCTTTGCGGCATGGTCGCCGGCTATCTCGTGCTCAACGGCATCGACCTGCAGGTCGGCTACACGATCTATTTCAACGTCTTCGAGATCGCGCTGATCACGCTGGCGGTCGGCATATTGATCGGCGCCGTCAATGGATTGCTGATCACCAGGCTGAACGTCGCGCCGTTCATCGCCACGCTCGGCGTGCTCTATGTCGCGCGCGGCCTGGCGCTGCTGTCGTCCGACGGCCGCACTTTCCCGAACCTCGTCGGCAAGCCCGATCTGGGCACGACGGGCTTCGGCTTCCTCGGCGCCGGCCGGCTGCTCGGCCTGCCGGTCTCGATATGGATTCTTGTCGTCGTAGCACTTGGGGCGGCCTATCTCGCCAAATACACCCCGCTCGGCCGCCACATCTTTGCCGTCGGCGGCAACGAGCGGGCGGCACGGATTTCGGGCGTCCGGGTCAATATGGTGAAGATGTTCGTCTACATGTTCTCCGGTTTCTGCGCGGCGATCGTCGGCCTGATCATCTCGTCCGAACTGATGGCCTCGCACCCGGCGACCGGCGAAAGTTTCGAGCTCAACGCCATCGCAGCGGCGGTGCTCGGCGGCACCTCGATGTCGGGTGGCCGCGGCACGATCGGCGGCACCATCGTCGGCGCCTTCGTCATCGGCATCCTCTCCGACGGACTGGTCATGATGGGCGTAAGCTCGTTCTGGCAGATGGTCATCAAGGGCCTCGTCATCATCGTCGCCGTCGTCGTCGACCAGGCGCAGCGCCGGCTGCAACAGCGCGTTACACTGATGCAGATGGCAAAGGCGGGCTGAGCATGGCGGAGCTGCGGGGAGCCCTGATCGGCTGCGGCTTCTTCGCCGTCAACCAGATGCACGCCTGGCGCGACATCGCCGGTGCGTCGATCATCGCCATTTGCGACCGAGATCCGGAACGGCTCAAGGTCGTCGGCGACCAATTCGGCATCACGCGGCGCTACACCGACGCGGCGGCACTTTTTGCCGGCGAAAGCCTCGATTTCGTCGATATTGCCACCACCGCGCCGAGCCACCGTCCGCTTGTCGAGATGGCTGCGCGGCACCGCGTTCCGGCAATCTGCCAAAAACCGTTCGCGCCGACGCTTGCCGACGCCAAGGCCATGGTGAAGGCCTGCATTGACGCAGGCGTGCCGCTGATGGTGCATGAAAATTTTCGCTGGCAATCACCGATCCAGGCGGTGCGTGCTGCGTTAGACAGCGGTGAAATCGGCACACCCTTCTTCGGACGGATCTCGTTCCGCTCGGCCTATGACGTGTTTTCCGGCCAGCCATATCTGGCAACGGGAAAGCGCTTCATCATCGAGGACCTCGGCATCCACAGTCTCGACATTGCCCGCTTTCTGCTGGGCGACGTTTCGACGATCACGACACGCACCGCTCGCATTAATCCTGAGATCGCCGGCGAGGACGTCGCTACCATGCTGATGGACCACAAGAGCGGCGCAACGTCTGTGGTCGATTGCAGCTATGCGACCAAGCTCGCGACCGAGCCGTTTCCGCAGACGCTGGTCGAGATCGACGGCAGCGACGGCACGATCCGGCTCGAGCAGGGTTACCGCCTCACCGTCACCGGCAGGAACGGAACGGCGGTCAGCGACGTCTCGCCGCCGCTGCTGCCCTGGGCATCGCGGCCGTGGCACAACATCCAGGAAAGCGTCGTCGCCATTCAAAAGCACTGGGTCGATTGTCTGGCGAAGGGAACCGAGCCGGCAACCTCGGGTGCGGACAATCTTAGGACTTTGGCACTGGTCGAGGCTGCCTATACGGGTGCTGCGAGCCGTGAACCGGTGCAGCTCGACGCTTTGCTGAGATGACCGCCGACGCCTTCCTCCTCTACGGCACACGCGCGGTCGAGGCCGACCCTGTCAGGCTGCGCGCCGGCGCGCTCACCGCCGACTTCGTCAACGGCAATCTACGCACCATCCGCCATGGCGGCATCGAAGTGCTGCGCGCTATCGCCTATATCGTCAGGGATCGCGACTGGGGCACCTACGAGCCGGCGCTCACGGATTTAGTCATCGACCAGGGCTCCGATACTTTCACTGTCAGCTATTCGGCAAGTTGCGTCGGACCAAAGGGGAGCCGGCTCGACTTTCGCGCGACGATCGAGGCTTCCGCCGACGGCCAGTTGGTTTTCGACGTGAGCGCGCTTCCCGAAAACGATTTCGAGACCAATCGCTGTGGCTTCTGCATCCTGCATCCGATCGCCGGCCTGGCCGGCAGCCCGGTCACGGTCGAGCACACTGACGGCAGCGTCGTCGCAACGAAACTTCCTGACCTGATCGACCCTTGGCAGCCTTTCAAGGATTTGCGGGCGATCACCCATGAGGTCCGGCCCGGCGTCACCGCCGAATGCCGGATGGAAGGCGACGCGTTCGAGATGGAGGACCAGCGCAACTGGTCGGATGCGTCCTACAAGACCTATGTCCGGCCGCTCGCGCTGCCATGGCCCTACATACTGCCTGCCGGCGAGATGCTGCGCCAGACGGTCAGCCTGCGTGTGTCCGGCGACGGGAAAGTGCCGGCTGCCGCCGCAACCGCCGAACCAATCCGCGTCGAGCTCGGCGAAGCCGGACCGGCGCTGCCGGATATCGGCGTGATCATCTACCCGGACGAGGTCGAGACGGCGCTTGCAAACCTGCCGATACTGTCGGCGCTTGGCCCGCAACAGTTGATGTTCCATTATGATCCGACGCGCGGCCACGGCCTCGACGTTTTGCAGTACTACGCCAAGCTCGCCGCAGCCTATCCGGCCAAGACGACGCTCGAATGCGTCGTGTCATGCGTCGGCGATCTCGACGCCGAGCTTTCAGGCGTCGCCGACATGGTGCGCCAGGCCGGGCTGAAGCTCTCGGCCATTGCCGTCTCGCCTTCGGTCGACCGGCAGTCGACGCCACCGGGCAGCGCATGGCCTGAATGCCCGCCGCTCGAAGATGTCTATGCCGCGGCGCGCCGCGCCTTTCCCGATATCCGCCTCGGCGGCGGCATGTTCAGTTATTTCACCGAACTCAACCGCAAGCGCGTTCCCGCCGACTTGCTCGATTTCGTCACCCACTGCACCTGCCCGATCGTGCATGCCGCCGACGATCTCAGCGTCATGCAATCGCTGGAAGCGCTGCCTTTCATCACCGCATCGGTGCGGGCGATCTTCGGTGCAAAGCCGTACCGGATCGGTCCGTCGACCATCGCCATGCGTCAAAATCCCTATGGCGGCGCGACCAAGGACAACCCTGGTGGCCAGCGCATTGCCATGGCCGACCGCGATCCACGCCACGCAGGCCAGTTCGCGGCGGCATGGACGATCGGCTATGCTGCGCGCGTGGCGCCTGCTGGACTGGAACAGCTCACGCTGTCCGCCTTCACTGGACCGTTCGGCGTTCTGGCCGCGCCTGGCGAACCCGTTGCAGAAGGCAAACCCCGGCCGATCTTCGGGGCGATCAAGGGGCTGTGTGAACTGGCCGGCTTCAGACACGTGGCGGCGAGGACGAGCGATGAGACGCGGGTGCTCACGCTGGCCGGCCGTTCTGCCTCGGGCAAGACCGTCATATGGCTAGCGAACCTGACGGCGCGCGAAGTATCGGTTGATATTTCCGGGTTCGAACGACGCCACCTAGTGATGACGCCCTACGCGATCACCCGGATCGGGTGATCAGTTGCCGGAATTCATCACATAGAGCGCGCGCGAGCGTTCGAGGTGCTTGATCATCGCCTTCTCGGCGCCGTCCGCATCCTTCTGCTCGATGCGGCCGATGATTTCTTCATGCTCGGTCAGCGTGAACTTTTCCTTGCCGGTCCAGATCAGCATTTCGGTATGATATTCCTTCAGCCAGCCCAGCATCGCTTCGCTGACCGCAACATAGATCGGGTTGCCGGATATTGCCGCGATCTGGGTATGAAACTTCATGTCGGCCGATATGAAGGCCTCGGAATCGCCGCGAAAGCTCCGCTGTTCGGCAACGGTTGCCCGCAACCGCGGAACGTCCTCGGCAGTGGCTTTTTCTGCGGCTTCCCTGACCATGCCGCGCTCGAAGAAGATGCGCGCGTTCTTGAGGTGCTCCAGCGTGTCCTTCGACGACGACAGGATGATCTTGGCCGCGCCGTCGACCTGTTTGATGATCGACTTGGCGGTCAGCTGAAGCACTTTCGCCCGCTCGCCATGCGAGATCGCCACGAGACCCATATTGCTCAACGCCTGCATCGCTTCGCGGATCGCCGGCCTGCCGACCTCGAAGCGCTCCATCAGCTCGCGCTCCGACGGCATGTCATCGCCCGGCTGCAATTCGCCGCTGGTGATCAAGCGCTTCAGTCTCAAAAATACTTCGTCGGAAAGCTTGCGCCGGACGATCGGCTCCGAACGGTTCATCGTCGCGAATCACTCCTTTGACCGGTGTCTGTTTAGCATTGTCGCCACGATTCCCGGAATGCCTGCCCAAGCGGATATCGCTTGCAATACTTATGTACTCATTATACCAGATCTCAAAGATCAGGGAACTTTTTTCGAACTATGATCACCCTCACCTATCGCATCGAGACCTCGGCTAGCATCGAGGCGTTGGCGGCCAAGATCGCCAGCGACCAGTCGACCGGAACCTTCGTCGCGCTGGCCGGCGAGACTGAAGAGCTCAAGGCGCGGGTAGCGGCGCGCGTCCTGGCGATACGGCCTCTGCCGGACGGCGATCGCCCGTCCCTTCCCGAGGCCAGCGACGGACCCTTCAAGCGCGCCGATGTCGACATCGCGTTTCCGCTCGATGCCATCGGCACCGACCTTTCGGCGCTGATGACCATCGCCATCGGCGGCGCCTTTTCGATCAAGGGGCTGTCCGGCATTCGCATCGTCGATCTGAAGCTGCCGGAGGAATACAGGGGCGCGCATCCAGGTCCGCAATTCGGCGTCAAAGGCAGCCGCCGGCTGACCGGTGTCACCGATCGCCCGATCATCGGGACGATCGTCAAGCCGGCGCTTGGATTGCGCCCGCACGAGACGGCCTCAATGGTGGATGAGCTGATCGCCGCCGGCGTCGATTTCATCAAGGACGACGAGAAGCTGATGAGCCCGGCCTATTCGCCTCTGTCGGAACGGGTCAAGGCAATCATGCCGCTGGTCCTCGACCACGAGCAGAAGACCGGCAAAAAGGTCATGTATGCCTTCGGCATCTCGCATGCCGACCCCGACGAGATGATGCGAAACCACGATCTGGTGGCGAAGGCCGGCGGCAATTGCGCCGTGGTCAACATCAACTCCGTCGGCTTCGGCGGCATGGCCTTCCTCAGAAAGCGCTCCAGCCTGGTGATCCACGCCCACCGCAACGGCTGGGACATTCTCACCCGCCACCCCGGCCTCGGCATGGACTTCAAGGTCTGGCAGCAATTCTGGCGGCTGCTCGGCGTCGATCAGTTCCAGATCAATGGCATCGCCTCGAAATACTGGGAGCCGGACTGGTCCTTCGTCGAGTCCTTCAGGGCGGTGACCACCCCGATCTTTTCGCCTGATGATTGCGCGCTACCGGTGGCCGGCTCCGGCCAGTGGGGCGGACAGGCCCCCGAAACCTTTGAGCGAACCGGCCGAACGGTCGATCTTCTCTATCTCTGCGGCGGCGGCATCGTCAGCCATCCAGACGGGCCGGGTGCCGGCGTCCGCGCCGTGCAGCAAGCCTGGCAGGCGGCGGTCGATGGCATCCCGCTGGCGGAGTTCGCCCTGACCCATCCCGAATTGGCGCGGTCGATCGAGAAATTCGGCGACGGCAAAGCGGCCTGAGCAGCGACGCTATGCAAAACCTGCTTCTCAGTTATTATGGCGACGACCTCACCGGCTCGACCGACGTCATGGAGGCGCTTGAGCTCGGCGGTATGCCGACCGTGCTGTTCATGCACCAGCCGGACGAGGCCCTGCTTTCGCAGTTCAGGCATTGCCGTGCCATCGGCCTCGCCGGCACCAGCCGAAGCGAGACGCCGCAGTGGATGGACACGCATCTGCGGGGCGCCTTCGCCTGGCTGAAGACCCTGAACGCCGATATCTGCCACTACAAGGTCTGCTCGACCTTCGATTCCAGCCCGGCGATCGGCAGCATCGGCCGGGCCATCGAGATCGGCCGCTCGGTTTTCAGCCAAGCCAGCGTGCCGCTGGTGGTCGGCGCGCCGCAGCTCAAGCGCTACACCGCCTTCGGCCATCTGTTTGCGGCCTACCGCGAAAAATATTTCCGTATCGATCGCCATCCCGTGATGAGCCGCCACCCGACCACGCCGATGGATGAGTCGGACCTGCTGATCCATCTGTCGCGCCAGACGGATCTCAGCTCGGGCCTGGTCGACCTAGCGACGCTGCAGTCGGCGTTCCGCTCGGAAGCGTTCGATCGCCTGATCGAGAATGGCAGCGATATCGTGCTCTTGGATGTCGACAGCCGCGAGACTCAGGCGCTTGCGGGCAAGGAGATATGGCGCGTTCGCAGGCCTGGCGGCACTTTCGTCGTCGGCTCTTCGGGCATCGAATATGCGCTGCTGGCTGAATGGGCGTCTGACGGGATTGTCCGTGCCGAGCCCGGCTTTTCGCCCCCGGGTGCGGCCGACCGGATCGCGGTGGTCTCGGGCAGTTGCTCGCCGACAACGGAGCGGCAGATACGGCATGCTTTGACGGACGGTTTCGACGGGATCGAGGTGGATCCCGTCGAGCTGGTTTCTGAGGCCTCCGGCGACGCGATTGCGCGCGCGGTCTTCACCGGACGCGCCAGCTTGGAAGCCGGACGCAGCGTCGTCCTCTACACGGCGCTTGGACCAGCAGCCGACCGGGGCGCTGAAATCGACCGGCAGGAAGGCGCCCGCCACAAGCTTGGTCGCGGCCTCGGCGAGCTTCTTCGCGAGCTGACGATCGAGCAGAAATTGCAGCGCGTGGTCATCGCCGGCGGCGATACGTCGAGCCACGCACTCGGCCAGATGGGCGTCGATGCGCTGACGGTGCGGATGCCGCTGCCCGCCTCGCCGGGCTCGCCGCTTTGCGTCGCCCACTCGCGCGTCAAGGCAATCGAAGGACTGGAGGTCGCGCTCAAGGGCGGGCAGGTCGGAACCGATCGCTATTTCTGCGCCATCCGCGATGGGCTCGGCGGTTGACAGAAGGCGCGCTGGATTTGACCGATCTCACGATTTCTTGAACACTGCCCGGTTACCAACGCGCGATGCCTGTCCCACATAAACCGCCGTATGCGTAGCGGCGGGGCAGCGCACAACGCTCAATCCGGGGCTGGCCACGGCTCCGCGAGTGAACCAGCGGGATGCCGCGATGTCATTCAGACCGCTGCTTGGTGACGGACGGATTCGGAGCCAGGAGGAGAAGTCGGAGCCCCTGCAAACCGCGTCATGGGGTAGCTCCTCGATCGTTTTCGACAATCGGCGATGGGCGTGCCGGGAGGCGGAGCTCCGCTGGACAGCCCCTCATCATCTGATCGTGCTGACCGAAGAAGGCGGAACGTCCCACACATCTATCCGGCACGAGGCAAGATCCCTCTACGACGGGATGGACCGGCCCGGAGCCCTCACCTTCGTCCCCGCAGGCGCGGAGCGGCTCGGCTTTTATCGCGAGGTAAACCTCTCCTATTCAGCCTTGTGGATCGATCCCGATATCGGGCTTCCAGGATGCGAACGCCTGAGAGACCTGCCGATCCTGGTGAACAAGAAAGACATAGTCGTCGCCACGCTCCTGAGTTCGCTTCGCGACGAGATGGCACTCGGCCACAAGCCGGACACTGCCTATGTCGAGCATCTGGTCGCCCTCGTCAGCCTCCGCGTGGCCAACCTGAACCGGGAGCAACACCCGTCCATACGTCACGGCTGTCTCAGCCGTCGGGCGCTTGGTCGAGTTCGGGCTTACATCGATGCACATATGAATTCCGACATTTCGCTAAGCGAGCTGGCAGCCGTCGCGGGAATGGCCGTCGACAGTTTTGCGCGCCGATTCAAGGCGACGACCGGCCTTGCGCCCTATGCCTATGTGATCGAGGAACGGGTGCGGCGAGCGGAGATACTGCTGCGCGAAACGGGTTTGTCGATCGGTACCATTGCCTTTCGCCTCGGCTTTTCAAGCCAGAGCCACTTCACCACGACCTTCCGGCGCCTCAGAGGCATGACGCCTCGGCTCTATCGGGTGAATTCTTCTCCGGAATTCTGACATTGCCGCCGGTTTCTTGAAAGAAAGCCGCCGCGCGCATCCCCAGCTCCAGTGTCGACGAGTGACAGAACTGCGACTGGGAGATCATGCATGGCCAAAACAGACATCAGGAGCGGGCCGACGCGTCGAACGGTGCTGGAGGGCGGGGTGGCGACCGGCGTGCTCCTGGCTACCGGTATACCGGCAGCCGCAGAGCCGGCCGGCACCGTCACGGCGGCCGCCTCGCCCACGCCGTTACCGACGATGCCGATGTCCCTGCGGATCAACGCGAAGGATTTTGCCGTCGAGCTCGACCCGCGGACGACGCTGCTCGATGCTCTGCGCAACCATCTCGGCCTCACCGGCTCGAAGAAAGGCTGCGACCACGGCCAGTGCGGCGCATGCACGGTGCTCGTCGATGGGCGCCGGATCAATTCCTGCCTGACGCTTGCCGCAATGCATGAAGGCGACGAGATCACCACGATCGAGGGCCTTGCCGAGGATGACCGGCTGCATCCGGTGCAGGCCGCCTTCGTCGCCCGCGATGGTTTCCAGTGCGGCTACTGCACGCCGGGCCAGATCTGCTCCGCTGTCGGCATGCTGGGCGAGGCCAAGGCCGGCTGGCCGAGCCATGCGAGCGCCGACGTAGCGGCGGCTTCCGTCGCTCTCACCGATGCCGAGATCCGCGAGCGGATGAGCGGCAACATCTGCCGTTGTGCCGCTTATCCGAACATTGTCGCTGCAATCCGCGACGCGGCAGAGGAGGCGTGAGCAATGCAATCCTTCACTTATGAACGTGCGGCAAGTGCCGAGCAGGCAGCCGCCGCGGTTGCGGCCCGACCGGACGCCAAGTTCATCAGCGGCGGCACCAACCTGCTCGACCTGATGAAGCTCGAGATCGAGCGCCCAGCGCATCTCGTCGACATCAGCCGGCTGCCGCTCGATCGGATCGAGGAGACGGCGGAAGGCGGACTTCGGGTCGGCGCCCAGGTCCGCAACAGCGATCTCGCCGCCGATCCGCGGGTGAGATCACGCTACCCGATGCTCACGCAAGCGCTGCTGGCGGGAGCGTCCGGCCAGATACGCAACAAGGCCTCGACCAGCGGCAATCTCCTGCAGCGCACGCGCTGCCCTTATTTCTACGACCGCAACATGCCTTGCAACAAGCGCGAGCAGGGCTCAGGCTGCGCGGCGCTTCAGGGCTTCAACCGTATGCATGCCGTGCTCGGCGCGAGCGAAGCCTGCATCGCGGTGCATTCCTCGGATATGGCGGTCGCCATGTCCGGGCTCGACGCCAGGATCGAGACCATATCGCCCGGCGGCGAGACCCGCACGATCCCGATCGGTGATTTCCATCGATTGCCCGAGGCGACGCCCCATGTCGAGACCGTGCTCGGCCACGGCGAGATGATCGCCGCGGTCACCCTGCCGTCCCCGCCGCCCGGCCGACAGGTTTACCGCAAGGTGCGCGACCGTGCCTCCTACGCCTTCGCGCTGGTGTCGGTGGCGGCAATCGTCGAGACGAGCGGCGATCGTATCCGAAGCGCGCGAATCGCCATGGGCGGCGTGGCCGCGAAGCCCTGGCGCGCGACGGAGGCGGAGCGGACGCTCGCAGGAGCGGCGGCGTCCGACGGCGCCTTTACCGACGCAGCCGAAGCCGCGCTCGCCGGAGCCGTCGGGCATGGCGGTAATGATTTCAAGATCCCGCTGGCGAAACGGACGATGCGGCACACGCTCGCTGCTGCCGCCGAGAGTGCGTGAGGTGACACGATGACAGAGACGAAGACCAGCGAGAACCGTCCTTCCGAACCACGCAATGGCGTCATCGGGCGCCCGATCGACCGCATCGACGGTCCGCTCAAGGTGACGGGCGATGCCACCTACGCCTACGAGAATGCGCTGGATGGTACAGCCTATGGCTATATTCTCGGCGCCGCCGTCGCCAAGGGGCGCATCGCCGAGATCGACACGGCCGAAGCCGAACGGGCGCCGGCAGTGCTGCTGGTCATGACGCACCGGAATGCGCCGGCCCAGCCGGATTTCGGCCCGGCGGTCACGCCGACCGTGCCGGAGGTCTTCACACGCGCCCGGCCCGCGCTCAACAGCGAGCGGGTGCGATATTACGACGAGCCCGTCGCGCTTGTTGTCGCGGAGACGTTCGAGGCGGCCCGCGCTGCTGCGGGCCTCATCAAAGTGCGCTACGACGAGGCGCCGGGCGTCTATGATTTACCGGGACATAAGGCCGACGCCTACGCACCAAAACGGACCAATGCCGGCTTCGAGACCGACAGCGTGGTCGGCGATTTCGAGAGCGCCTTTGCGGCGGCTCCGGTCAAGATCGATGCCACTTACCGGACCCCCTTCGAACATCACAATCCGATGGAGCCCCATGCGACGCTCGCCGCCTGGTCAGGCAACGAACTGACGATCCATACATCGGCGCAGACTTTAGCGAATTTCCGGGCGGGAGTCGCCAGCACGCTTCGCATCCCGCCCGAGCGTGTGCGCATCGTGAGCCCCTTCATCGGCGGAGGCTTCGGCTCCAAGCTGATTGCCCATGCCGATACGATCCTGGCCGCGCTTGCAGCGCAGTTTCTGCAGCGCCCGGTGAAGATTGCGCTGACGCGACAACAGATGTTCGCCAATGCCGGTCACCGCGCAGAGATGATCCAACAGGTGCGTCTCGGCGCGGACACCAACGGGCGGCTCACCGGGATTGCGCACGATGTCTGGTCCGCAACGTCCAGCTTCGAGGAATACTGCGAGCAAACCGCAGTTTTTGCCCGCTCGCTCTATGCGGCGCCGGACCGGGTCACCCGTCATCGCCTGGTTCCGCTGGATATCAACCGCGGCGAATGGATGCGCTCGCCCGGTGAAGCGCCCGGCATGCTGGCTTTCGAATGCGCCATGGATGAGCTCGCCGAGCGGCTCGGCCTGGACCCGATCGAACTCAGAATCCGCAACGAACCGGCACAGGATCCCGAGCGCGGAGTGCCGTTCTCCACCCGCAATCTCGTCGCCTGCATGGAGGAAGGCGCCCGCCGTTTCGGTTGGGTGCGGAGAGAACCGACGCCGGGCCGCACCCGAGAGGGCCGGAAGCTCATCGGCTACGGCATGGCGGCGGCGATCCGTCCGAACTACATTGGCGCGGCGACGGCGCGGGTTGCGATCGACCGGGACGGTCGGGTGACGGCGCGGCTCGACATGACCGATATTGGAACCGGCACTTATACGATCCTGACCCAGATTGCTGCGGAGAGCCTCGGCGTGCCGATCTCGTCCGTCAAAGTGGAGCTCGGCGACAGTCGCTTCCCGCGTACCGCCGGCTCCGGCGGGTCCTGGGGCGCGGCGAGCGCGGGTTCGGCGCTGCATAACGCGTGCAATGCTCTCAAGCAACGGATCCTGGAGGCGGCGCAGTCGAGCGAAGCCTCGCCGTTGCGCGGCGCGAACGCCACCGAGGCGAGCTTTGCCGACAGCGAGGTCAGGGTCGGCCAGCAGTCGGCAGGCCTGGCCGATCTCATCCGGAGGATCGCTCCCGCGGGGTTCGAGGCCGAAGGCTCCGTGGCCCCAGGCGCTACCACCGAGTCATACAAGGCTTACTCGCAGCATTCCTATGGAGCGCATTTCGCCGAGGTCGCTGTCGATTGCGATACCGGTGAGATCCGCATGCGCCGGATGCTGGCTGTGATGGGCGCGGGCCGTATCCTCAATGCCAAGACCGCGCGCTCGCAAATCATCGGCGGCATGACGTGGGGGATCGGCGCGGCGCTGATGGAGCAGACGGTGCTCGACCCGCGCTACGGCCACTTCGTCAATCACGATCTTGCCGAGTATCACGTCCCGATCAACGGCGACGTCCCCGAGATGGAGGTCGTCTTCCTCGAGGAACATGATGACAAGGCCAATCCACTTGGCGCGAAGGGTCTGGGCGAGCTCGGCGTCTGCGGTGCGGGGGCTGCTGTCGCCAACGCCATTTACAACGCGACCGGCGTGCGAGTGCGTGAATTTCCCATCACCTTGGACAAGGTTCTGCCTGCCTTGCCCGTGATCGCCATTTGACGCTGCAGGTTGCCCGCGCCTCTCTTGCCCTCATGCGGAACCGATCGATATTTCTGCGCCATCCGCGATGGACTCGGCGGTTGACAGCATCGCCCTCCCCTTCCATACAAACTCCGTCAATGTTCTCAGGGCGGGGTGAAAGTCCCCACCGGCGGTAAGGGTTTCGGCCCAAGCCCGCGAGCGCTTTCCGGTTAGCCGGAGGGGTCAGCAGATCCGGTGTGATTCCGGAGCCGACGGTCACAGTCCGGATGGAAGAGAACGAACGGAAGACGGTCCGCTTTCGCGGTCGGATTCCGTATCGTGCGTCCTGATTCTGGTTCGAAACGGAAGGATGGACCCATGAATCAGCATTCCCAGAAAGACTATGAAACGATCCGCGTTGCCGTCATTCGCGCGCGCTGGCACGCCGACATCGTCGACCAGTGCGTCGAGGCGTTCCAGGCCGAACTTGCGGTTCTTGGAGAGAAACGCTTTGCCGTCGATGTCTTCGATGTGCCGGGCGCCTATGAGATTCCGCTGCATGCCAAGACGCTTGCCGAGACCGGTCGCTATGCAGCGATCCTCGGCGCGGCATTTGTCGTCAATGGCGGCATCTACCGGCATGAATTCGTGGCGGGCGCGGTCATCGACGGCATAATGAACGTGCAACTGTCCACCGGGGTGCCGGTGCTTTCGGCGGTGCTCACCCCGCACAACTACCATGACAGTGCGGACCACCACCGCTTCTTCTTCGAGCACTTCCAGGTCAAGGGCAAAGAGGCAGCCAATGCCTGCGTTCAGATCTTGGCCGCGCGGGAACGTATCGCCGCGTGAAATGTCAGTCCCCGGGTGGAAATCCCGGTAACACGCTGTACTATCTGCGAAAATACCGAAATCGGGAGGATGCAGGTGCAGACCAAGAAGATCATCAATGACGGCAACCGCACCGTCGACGAGATGCTGGAAGGCATCCTGGCCGCGCATCCCCGCCATCTCACAAGCGCTGAGGGAAGTCCGCGCTCCATCATCGCCCGCGATGGGCCGCGGGACGGCAAGGTCGGCCTCGTCATCGGCGGCGGCTCGGGCCACGAGCCGACCTTCCTCGGTTTCGTCGGCAAGGGGCTGGCCGACGCGGCCGCGATCGGCAATGTTTTCGCCTCGCCGCCGCCGGACCCGATCCTCGAATGCGCCAAGGCGGCCAGCGGCGGTGCCGGCGTGCTGTTCATGTATGGCAACTATGCCGGCGACGTGATGAATTTCGACATGGCCGCAGAGATGGCGGCGATGGATGACATCGAGGTGCGCACCGTGCTGACCACTGACGACGTGGCATCGGCGCCGCGTGACCAGCGGCACAAGCGGCGCGGCGTTGCCGGCAATTTCTTCATCTTCAAGGCTGCCGGTGCCGCCTGCGACCGGATGCTCTCATTCGATGAATGCGAGCGCATCGCCCGGAAGGCGAACGACCATACTTTCACCATGGGGGTGGCGCTGTCGCCCTGTTCGCTGCCGCAGACCCGCCGGCCGAATTTCGAGATCGGGCCGGACGAGATGGAGATCGGCATGGGCATTCATGGCGAGCCGGGCATTGCGCGGGGAAAACTGAAAACAGCCGACGAGATCACCGACGAGATGCTGGACAAGATCGTCGACGAGATGGCGCCGGCGCGTGGCGACAAGGTCGCCGTGCTCGTCAACTCGCTCGGCTCGACGCCGCTGATGGAACTCTACATCATGAACCGGCGCGTGAAGCGTCGGCTGGATGACATCGGCGTGTCAGTTCACGCGACCTGGGTCGGCAATTATTGCACCTCGCTCGAAATGGCCGGCGCCTCGGTGACGCTGATGCATCTCGACGACGAATTGCAGACGATGCTCGACCATCCTTGCGACTGCGCCATGTTCCGCGCCGGCTGAAAGCAGCATTCATGACATCCATCGACACAGCCGGCTTGAAAACTATGTTCGATGCGATCGCGGTGGCGATCGAAGCCGACAAGGACAGGCTCTGCCAATTAGACGGTGTCATCGGCGACGCCGATCATGGCATCGCCATGGCGCTCGGCTTTGGCGCAGTGCGCGATGCGCTCGCTTTGCTGGACCTCGCGGCGACCGAGCCGACAGCTCTCCTCAACACCGCGGCGAAATCGTTCCTCAACGCCGTCGGCGCTTCGTCAGGTCCGCTCTATGCGACGGCCTTCATGCGTGGTGCGGCTGCCGTCAAGGGCAAGACGACCTTGGCGGGTGCCGATTTCATCGCCCTGTTCCAGGCGATGGCGCAAGGCATCCAGGATCGCGGCAAGGCCGAGATCGGCGAGAAGACGATGGTCGACGCCTGGCTGCCGGCGGCGCAAGCAGTGGCGGCCGCGCATGCCTCAGGCAAGACCCTGTCCGAAAGTCTCGCAGCGGCGCTTCAAGCAGCCGAACGGGGCGCCGAGGCGACCAAGGAGATGATCGCCGCGAAGGGCCGCTCGTCGCGGCTCGGCGAGCGATCGCTCGGGCATATGGACCCCGGCGCCGCATCGGCCGTCACCGTGATTGGCGCGATGCGGAAAAGCCTGGGTTAGAGCAATTCCAGGAAAAGTGTGAAACGGTTTTCCGTCCGGAATTGCGCAAAAACAAAGAGATAGAGCGGTTCGGCGTTTCCGTGAAACGATGAAGCGCTCTAGCCCAGCTTCGCTGCGTCGAGCCTGTCGATCGCCTGGACATTGCCGGCCGATGGTCCCTTTTCGTCGAACTCCGATGCGAGCCAGGCGTCGACGATCGACTTGGCCAGTTCCGGGCCGATGACGCGGGCGCCCATGGTGATGATCTGGGCATTGTTGGATTTCGCCGCGCGCTCGGCGGAGTAGGTGTCGTGGGTGAGTGCTGCGCGAATGCCGGGCACCTTGTTGGCCGAGATGGAAACGCCGATGCCGGTGCCGCAAAACAGGATGCCGCGATCGTTCTCGCCGTCGAGGATGGTCTGGGCGAGCTTCTGCGACAGGTCGGCATAGTAGCCGGCCTGGCTGAGGTCGCTGACGGCGAGGCCGGGTTTGGTGGCGAGATGCGCGGCAATGACGTCGAGCAGCGGCTTGCCGGCGCTGTCGGCTCCAATGGCTATTTTCATGGTCGTGTCCTTTCCTGACTGAATGCTTTTAGATTGGTTCAGATCGCCGCCGAGGCGCGTCCGAGGATGTCGATATAGCCTTCCGCCTGCCAGGCGGAGCGGCCGATGAAAAGCCCGTCGATATGGGGTTGGCCGATTAGTTCGGCGGCATTTTGCGGATTGACGCTGCCGCCATAAAGCACCGGCGGTATGGCCGGCAGAAGATCGCTGGCGATCTTCTTGATCAGCGCCTGCTGCCGGCCGGCATAGTCAGAGCTTGCCGGAATGCCTTTGTCGCCGATCGCCCAGACCGGCTCGTAAGCAAACAGGATTTTTTCTCCCCTTGCCTCGCCTTCGAGGAATTGCAATGCGCCTTGCACCTGCGCGGTCAGCACTGCATTGGCCCGCCCGTCTTCGCGCTCGGCAAGCGTCTCGCCGACGCAGATCAGCGGTATCAAACCATGCTTCACCGCCGCTGCGGTCTTGAGGCCGACCGCATTGTCGGTCTCGCCGAAATGTTCGCGCCGTTCGCTATGGCCGAGCTCGACGAGGTCGAGCCCGCAATCCGTCAGCATCACCGGCGAGATCTCCCCGGTCCAGGCTCCGGCGTCAGCCCAGTGCATGTTCTGGGCACCGACCTTGACCCGCGTTGTCGCCAACGCCTTCTTGACCTCGCGGACCGCCGTGAAGGGCGGGATGACGAAGGGTTGGATGCGGTCGTCGAAACCGGGGACGAACCCCGCCAGCGCCTTGGCGAATTCAGTCGCCTCGGCAAGCGTCTTGTTCATTTTCCAGCTTGTGCCGACCCAGTAAACCATGCGTCCTCCTTCTAGAGCCTGTTCCATCCCGCGTAGCGGATGGGGCTCTATCTTCTTCTTTGACCATGATCTTTTCCGAAAACCGGTTCCCACTTTTCGGGATCATGGTCTAGTCCTTCTCGACTAGTGTTAGCGAAACGCCGGCGCCATCCAACACCTCGCGCATCTGGGGTTCCAGTTCGCGACCTGTGAAGACGGCGTCGAACGCCTTGAGATCGGTCAGGAAATGCAGCGCCGTGCGGCCGAACTTACCGTGATCGACCAGCAGATATTTACGCGCGGCGGCGGCCATCATCAGCCGCTTGGTATGGACCACTTCCTGGTCCTGGTGGAAGGCGGAAGCGCCGTGGATAGCCGACGACGACAGGAAGGCCACATCGGCGCGCAACGATCTCAACGTGTCCTCGGCAAGCAGGCCGAAGAAACCGTGAAACTTCTTGCTGTACTGGCCACCGAGCGCGATCAGGGTGATCCCGCCAACGCCTGCCAGATCCTGTATGACGGCCAGATTGTTTGAGATCACCGTCAGCGGGCGGAGATCCGCAAGGTGGCGCGCAATGCCGCCGGCGGTCGAGCCGTCGTCGATGATCACCGTCTGGCCCGGCTCGATCATCGCCACCGCGGCAGCCGCCAGGCGCTGCTTCTCCTCACCGGCCTGCTTCTGACGGTAGCGGAAATCGCTTTCGAACAGGCCGCTCGGCTGGATCGAGGCACCGCCGCGCACCTTGCGCAGGAAGCCGCTTTCCTCGAGTTCGTCGAGGTCGCGATGGACGGTCATCTTCGATACACCGAAGCGCGTGGCAAGGTCATCGACGCTGGCCGTGCCAGTATCCATCAGAAAATCCATGATGCCTTGCCGCCGGCCGTCGCTCTTCATTGTCCAGCCTGTTCCCTGAATCCGGCTCGTTGCGAGTCCACCGTGGCGGAAACGGCGAGCCACAGCCATTATAACAGAGTAAATCGCATATGCGTCAAATTTTTTGTGATGATGTTACATTTCTTTGGGATATTACTCGCTTCTGATTGCTGTCCTGTAACAAGAATTGCTCCCGGCGCCTTGGCCAAAGGTTGCGGTTCTCTGGAAATCCGGCCAGAAGCATCAGTGGGCTGAACGACGACCGGACGGCTCGCAACCATAGGCTTGAAACCAAATACGGGAGACTATTGGGTGGCTCGCATCACATTGAGACAATTGCTCGACCATGCCGCCGAACACGGCTATGGCGTGCCTGCGTTCAACATGAACAATATGGAACAGGGCCTCGCCATCATGGAGGCCGCCGAGGAGACCAAATCGCCTGTCATCCTGCAGGCGAGCCGCGGCGCCCGCGCATATGCCAACGATGTCGTGCTGGCCAAGCTGATCGACGCGCTGGTCGAAATCCATCCCGATATCCCGGTCTGCATGCATCTCGACCACGGCAACAACGAGGCGACCTGCGTGACCGCGATCCAGTACGGCTTCACCTCAGTGATGATGGACGGGTCGCTGAAGGAAGACGGCAAGACGCCGGCCGATTACGATTATAATTCGGGCATCACGCGGCGCGTCGTCGACATGGCGCACTGGGGCGGCGTGTCGGTGGAAGGCGAGATCGGCGTTCTCGGGTCCCTGGAGATGGGCGGCGGCGAACAGGAAGACGGCCACGGCGTCGAAGGCGCCGTCAGCCACGACCAGTTGCTGACCGATCCGGAGCAGGCGGTGCAGTTCGTCAAGGACACGCATGTCGATGCGCTGGCCGTCGCCATGGGCACCAGCCACGGCGCCTACAAGTTCTCGCGCAAGCCGGACGGCGCGGTTCTGGCCATGAACGTGATCGAGGAGATCCATCGCCGGCTGCCGAACATGCACTTGGTCATGCACGGCTCGTCGTCGGTGCCGGAAGAGCTGCAGGAGATCATCAACAAATATGGCGGCCAGATGAAGCCGACCTGGGGCGTGCCGGTCGAGGAGATCCAGCGCGGCATCAAGCACGGCGTGCGCAAGATCAACATCGACACCGACAACCGCATGGCGCTGACCGGCGCGATCCGCAAGGTGCTGACTGAGAACCCGAGCGAATTCGACCCGCGCAAATATCTGACGCCGGCAATGGCCGCGATGAGGAAGCTGTGCAAGGAGCGCTTCGAGCAGTTCGGCACTGCCGGCAACGCTCCCAAGATCAAGCCGCTGCCGGTCTCGGAAATGGCCAAGCGCTACAAGTCGGGCAGCCTCGATCCGAAATTCGGCTGACGTATTCTGGTTCTGAACAGGAGCCGCATCGGCTCCTGTTCATCTATCCTGCTCGCGGCAGGAGAGCGGCTCTGCCGGTCTCGATAAACGGCGCCCAGTAGTCGACCGACTCGCGGATCATGGCGACGACCTGATGGTCGACCGGCTCGCGTTCGCGAAACGACAATTCCAGGCAGATCTCGTTGTCGACGCCGCCGCCGCGGCGAACCGTCTCCAGGAATTTTTCCGGTGTGATGCGGCCGTCCTTGTTGTAGGCGGCAATGAACGGCCAATGACCGCCCTTATTCATCGAGGACTGCTTGATGTGGATGATCGGCGATACTTTGGGAAACGCTTCGGCCCAGGCATAGGGATCGATGTCTTCCGGATTGCTCGACGTGACGTCGCCATGGTCGATATCGACCATCATCTCCATCGGGATGGCCATGCCGGCTGCTTCGATCTCGCTCTGCAGGGCCCGGCAGCTCTCGATCGTGTGGCCGAATTCACGGCCGACCGACATCGGCTCCCAGAAGAGGTAGCTCAAACCGGCCGCCTTGGCATGCTCGGCAACCTCGCGCCAGCATTCCAGCGCGATGTCGAAAAGCCGCGCGCGACGCTCCGGATTGTCGAAATCCCTGTGCGTGAAGATCGCAAACTGCGTGCCCATGCCGCTGGCGCCGAGCTCGGCGGAAATATCGGCAAAGGTCTTGAACCAATCGACATAGTAGCGGCGCACATCGGCGTCAGGGTGGCCGAAATGATTGAGCCTGCCGTAGGGGCCGGTCATCCCCGACGTCACGCGCACACCGGTGCGGTCGAGCGCGGCGCGGAACAGGTGGAGGAATTTCGAGATCGTCGCCGCCGGCCAGCCGGGATTGACGAATTCATGCGTCAGCTGCACGTCTCTGATGCCGATGTCGTAAGCGATCGCATCGATCAGATCGTCCGGTTCGGCAAAGCGATTGACCAGCGGATTGGTGTTGAGGGAAAGCGTAAAGGCCATCAGCTTGCTTTCACCAGCCGGCTCGCGCACCAGTCCTCGAAAGTGGTTCTTTCTGCGGCGGACAGATGCAGCGCATGCTTGGTGCGCCGTTCGAGAATATCGGCTGATGTCAGCGCCCATTCGTGCTCGAACAAATAATTGGCTTCGCGTTCGAAGAAATCCTTACCGAAGCACCGCCCCAGGTCGGTGAGCGACTGGGCCGCACCGACCAGAACCCGCGTCCTGGTGCCGTAGAGCCGGCCATAGTGCTTGACCAGCGACGCCGGCATCCAGGGATATTCGCGGCCGAGATCGCCGAGAAACTGCTCGAAGTCGGCGTTGGTGATATCGCCACCCGGCAGATAGCTTTTCGACGTCCATGGCTTGCCCATTTTCGGAAAGAACGGGGCGATCTTGTCCAGCGCGTGCTCGGCCAATTTGCGGAAGGTGGTGATCTTGCCGCCGAAGACGGAGAGCAGCGGCGCCTGCCCGGCCGATGCGTCAAGCTCGAAAATATAGTCGCGCGTCACCGCGCTCGGATTGTCGGCGTTGTCGTCATAGAGCGGCCTGACGCCCGAAAACGAGTAAATGACATCGCTGCGGGCAAGCCCGCGTTTGAAGTAGCGGTTGACCACCTTGATCAGGTAGTCGACCTCGCTGGCATCCGCCGCTACGTCTTCCGGCCGCCCATCATAGGGAATGTCGGTGGTGCCGATCAGCGCCAGATCGTTCTGGTAAGGATTGATGAAGATAACGCGCTTGTCGCTGTTCTGGACGAGATAGGCCTGCCGCCCTTCCCAGAATTTCGGCACGACGATGTGGCTGCCCTTGACCAGGCGCACGTTCCGCTTGGAATTCTGGCCGGCCACGCGGTTGATGATATCATTGACCCACGGCCCGGCGGCGTTGATCAGCGCCCGCGCCCGAACCGTGGTCCTGACGCCGGTTCGGCTGTCGCGCATCTCGACCGACCACAGGTCGTTTTCACGGCGGGCGGCGGTGCAGGCGGTTCGCGTAAAGACCTTGGCTCCGCGCTCCGCCGCATCGAGCGCATTGATGATGACGAGACGGGCGTCGTCGACCCAGCAGTCGGAATATTCGAAACCGCGCTTGAACGCGTCCTTGATCGGCGCGCCTTCGGGCGCGGTGCGCAGGTTGAGCGTTCGGGTGCCCGGCAGCCGCTTGCGGCCGCCGAGATGATCGTAGAGGAACAGGCCGAGCCGGACCAGCCAGGCCGGCCGGTCGTCAGGGCTGTGCGGCAGCACGAAGCGCATCGGCCAGATGATGTGGGGAGCGGATTCGAGCAGCACTTCGCGCTCGATCAACGCCTCGCGCACCAGCCGGAACTCGTAATATTCGAGATAGCGCAGGCCGCCATGGACGAGCTTTCCGGATCGCGAACTGGTGCCTTCGGCAAGATCGTCTTTTTCGCACAGAATGACAGAAAGGCCGCGGCCGGCTGCGTCGCGCGCGATGCCGGCGCCGTTGACACCGCCGCCGATGACGAAGAGGTCGACGATTTCAGTGGCGCCGCTCATCTCGCCGGATCCTCTATGCGTAACAGGTACTTCATGGCTGCTGCGCTTTCAGCATGGATTGATAGGCGGGAGACCGGCGATAAAGCGACGCACCTCTTCGGCGGCCTGCTCGGCGGCATAGGTCACCGTGCGCACGGAGGCACCGGCGATATGCGGCGTCAACGTGACGTTCGGAAGCTGCAGCAGCGGCCAGTCGGCAGGCACCGGCTCGACCGCGAACGTCTCCAGCATGGCGCTGCCGATGTGTCCCGAGACGAGAGCATCGTATAGCGCGTCGTAGTCGACCAGCGGCCCACGCGCGGTGTTGATGAAGATCGCCCCGGGTTTCATCCGCGCGATGGTGTCCTTGTTGATCAGTCCGCGGGTCTCTTCGGTTACTCGGGAATGAAGCGTGACCACATCGGAGCGGGACAGGAGATCGTCGAGCGCGACTAACTCGACGCCGGCATTGCGGTCTTCGGCGCTCAGTTGCACATAGGGATCGGAGACCAGGATGCGGCATCCGAAGGCGCGCAGCAGGCGGACCAGCCTGGTGCCGATGTTGCCATAGCCGATGACGCCGACAGTCATTTCGTTGAGCTCGCGGCCGGTGCGGTCGGCCCGGTAGAGATCGCCGCGCCATTCCCCCTTGCGTAGGGCTTCGTGCCCGACCCGGATCAGTCGCGTCTCGGCAAGGATAGCGCCTATGGTGAACTCGGCCACAGCACTCGCATTGCGTCCCGGCACGTTGACGACGGTGATGCCGTGGGCCTTGGCGGCGGCCATGTCGATGTTGATCGGGCCGCCGCGCGATACCGCAACCAGCTTCAGCGTGGGCAGGCGTTGCATCATGGTCTCGGAGAGCGGCGCAAGCTGGGTGACGAATATCTCGGCATCCCCGATGAAATCGACAACCTCGTCCGGATCGCCAAAATATTCCTTGACCTTGTCGAGGCCGAGCGCCGCATTGCCGAATTCCATCGGCTCGTCGGGCCATGCCGCCTCAAGCGTACGGATGTCGAGATTGTCGCCGCAGGCCTTCTCGATTTTCTCGCGAAACACTTCGGGAAGCATGAAGCGGTCGCCAATGATTGCAATCTTCTTACGCATGCTCGACTTCTCAGTTTGCCCTGGATGCGGCCATCGACCGCCAGACCGGCCGCAGCGCCTCATGCGCCAATGTGTAGGACGGAACCGCCCGCTCGTAGATCGCGGCAAGTTCTCGGTCGCTCGGCTCCGCCGCGCCAAGCAGCGGCGTGACCCATTCGCCGACGCATTCATCCATCGACTTGTATTGGCCGACGCAGACCGCAGCGATCATCGCGGCGCCCGCAGCACCGGCTTCCTCGCGTTGGCTGGTGCGAATGGCCGCGCCGACGACAGCACCCAGGATCTTGCGCAGAGCCGGGCTTCTGGCTGCACCGCCGGTCAGCCGGATTTCGCTCGGCAGCGGCCCCATGGCGGCATAGCAATCGCGCGACGCGAAGGCCAGTCCCTCGAAAACCGCGCGGACCATGTCGGCGTAGCCGTGCCGTGACGAAATGCCGACGAAGCCGGCCCTTGCATTGGCGTCGACGAACGGCCCCCGCTCGCCGGCCTCCGACACATAGGGCTGATAGAGCAGCGACGCCGGCTCGGATGACGATATCCATTCATCGACCAGCGCGATCATCTCGCCATTGGTGCGCGTTATGCCTTGCGAGGCGAGTATGCCGGAGGCGAGGCTAAGGACCCAATCGATGTTGAGTGTCGCCGCCATGTTCGACTGCATCTGCGCAAAGACGCCGGGCACCGGCATCGTCATCGTGTAGCCGGTCGCGGCTTCGTTGAGCAGCACCTCGTCCGGCGTCTGCGCAAGCCGCATATGCATGCCGGTGGAGCCGATGATGGAGCAGCCGGGCTTGCGCTCGCGGTCGAGCAGGCCGGCGCCGAGCGCGGTGCAGGCCACGTCGACATAGGCCAGCACCACCGGCGTGCCGGAAAGCAGCCCGGTCGCTTCGGCAGCCGCCGCCGACAGGCCGGCGCTGTGCCTGGTGCCGTCGACGATCGGCGGCAGCAGATGCCTGAGATCAGTGACGCCGAGCACCTCAAGCACATCGTCGCTGTAACCGCGCGTGCGGAAGTCACCGAAGGTGAAGGTCCCTTCCGACGGGTCGGTGGCGCGCTCGCCGGTCAGCTTGTAATAGAGCCAATCCTTGCAGTGGAACGCCGTCGCCGCCTTGCCAAGCATTTCGGGCATGTTGCGCTTCATGAAGGCGAACTGCGGTCCCTGCTGGCAGGCGGCCAGACCGCTGCCGGTCTTTTCGAAGCGCAGCCGATCCTCCGGTCGCGCCCGGATCTCCTCTACGACCCCTGCAGCGCGCGCGTCGAGCCACAGCCAGCCCTTCGAGACCGGCTCACCGTCCTTGTCGATCAGCCAGGTGCCATCACCTTGTCCGGTCACGGCGATCGCGATGGTGCGGCTGGCGAGGTCCGGCACCTTGTCGGCAAGCTGGCGCAAGGTGGTCGCGGTATCGGCCCAGGTGCGCGCCAGATCCTGCTCGGCGCCGCCGCCCGGCAACGTCTCATACCGGTTCGGCACCGCCGCGGCCGCGAGCTGCCGGCCCGCCGTGTCGAAGGCGACCGATTTGATGACAGACGTGCCGGCGTCGATGCCGATCAGCACATCCCGCATCAGGCAAGCTCCATGCCGTGCGAAATGGCCATGCCGCTGGACTGATCGAAGACGTGCAGGTTTTTCGGATCGATGCTGATATTGATCGGCGCGCCAAGCTCCAGCCGGGTCCGGTCATGCTCGACCAGGACGAGCGAGCCGCCGGCGAAATCCGCCGCTATATGCGTCTGGTCGCCGAGCCACTGGTTGGCCGAAACCGTGGCCGGCACGCCGTCCTTCGAGCGGCGAACCGCGTAGGGCCTGATGCCGATGACGACCCGCTCCCGCTTGAGCAATTCGTCGCGAACCGAGCCGCTGAACGCGTCCTTGTCATAGTCGAGCGAAAGTCCGTCGGGCAGCCGCAGGTTGATCTTGTCGGCAGCCGTGCCGACATAGGCCTCGAAGACATTCATCGGCGGCTCGCCGACGAAAGTGCCGGTGAACAGGTTGGCCGGCCGCTGCTTGAGCATGTCGGGCGTGTCGAACTGCTGCAGCACGCCGCCTTCCATCACCGCGATCCGGTCAGCAAGCGCGTTGGCCTCGGTCTGGTCGTGGGTGACGAGGATCGCGGTCAAACCGCGCTCCTTGATGAAGTGCTTGATGCGGCCGCGCAGGACGGCGCGAAGTTGCGGCTCGAGCTGGCCCATCGGTTCGTCCAGCAAATGCAGATCGGCCTGCCGGATCAGCGCCCGGCCGAGGCTGGCGCGCTGCTGCTGGCCGCCGGAGATGGAGCTCGGATAGCGCTCAAGAATATCCTCGATCTCGAGCAGCTTGGCGATGCTGGCAACCTTCGCATCAACCTCACTCTTCGGCAGCTTGGCCGCCTTCAGCGCAAACGCCATGTTCTCGCGCACGGTCAGCGGCGGATAGAGCGAATAGCCCTCGAATGCCATCGCCACATTGCGCTTGACCGGCGCCAGCGTGTGCACCTTGCGGCCGGCAACCGAGATGGTGCCGCGCGAGACCTCTTCGAAGCCGGCGATCATGCGCAAAGTCGAGGTCTTGCCGCAACCGGACGAGCCGAGCAGAGCGACGATCTCGCCCTTGTCGATTTCGATCGTCAGATTCTGGACGGCATGCACGCCCCTATCGATCGGACCGTAGAACTTGTCGACGCCTGAAATGGCGAGTGCGCTCTGGCTCATGCCGCTTCTCCGCTGCGCAAATTGACGACGTTCTTCGAGCCGATACGGTCGCCACTGGCACGATCGAACAAAAGGGCGCTTTTGCCGTCGACGGCGATGTGGGCCCTGCCTTCGCTCTGACCCGGTGTTCCGGCCGGCCGGGAGACCAGGATCTCGCGGCCGCGCACGGTGCGCACCAGCGTGACGATCTTTTCGTTGAGCGGCGTCTCGGCCTCGACCGTCACCGGTATGGCGGCCGGCGTGCTTTCATCGACGAAGCTCAGCGCTTCCGGCCGCAAGCCGATCACGCAATCGCGGCCGACCGTCGCGTCATAGGCGCCTGTCAGATGGACCTGGACGTTCGACAGGCCGACATAGATGCCCTTGGCATCGCGCGACGGCTTGACGTCGAGCAGGTTGATGGTTGGATCGCCAAACAGCCGCGCGATCTCGATGTTCGCCGGCTCACGATAGATCTGCTCGGGCGTGCCGAGCTGCTTGATGACGCCTTGCGACATCACCGCGATGCGATCGCCGAGCGCCATGGCCTCCTTATAGTCCTGGGTGACGTAGACGACCGTCGCGCCGCGGTCGGCCAGCAGCCTCGGCAGTTCGAGCCGCATTTCGAAGCGCAGCTTGGCATCGACGTTGCGCAGGGGATCGTCGAGCAGGAGAACCGGCGGCGAGCCGACCAGAGCGCGGGCGAGCGCGGTGCGCTGCTTCTGGCCGTTGGACAGCGCCCGTGGCTTATGGCTGAGCACATGGCCGATCTTGAGCAGCTTGGCGACGCTTTGGACGCCCGCCTTGATCGCACTTTGCGACGAACGGCTGGCTTCCAGCGGTGTCGCAATATTGTCGAAGGCGGTCATGTGCGGAAACAGCGCGAAATTCTGGAACGCCATGCCGACGCCACGGAACTCGGCATCGAGGTCGGTCATGTCTTCGCCGCCGATGAAGATCTTTCCTTCATCGGGGTCGATGACGCCGGCGACCAGCCGCAACAGCACTGTCTTGCCGGCGCCGGACGGTCCGAACAGGACCAGGGTTTCGCCGTCGGCGACGGTCAGTGACAGATTGTCGAGAACAGTCTGGCTCTTGTAGCGCTTGACGACGTTTCGCAGTTCGAGGCTGGCCATGAGAACTATCCCTTTACCGCGCCGAGCGACAGGCCTTCGACGAGATAGCGCTGCGCATAGAGGGCGAGCGCCAGCGTCGGCGTGATCGACAGCACGATCGCCGCCGAGATCTGGCCATACTGGATGCCGGAGGAAGTGATGAAAGCCAGGGCGCCAACCGTCACCGGCTGCTTGTCGGCCGAGGCGAGCACCAGCGCGAAGACGAAATTGTTCCAGGCGAAGATGAAAGCGAGCAGGCCGGCGGCCGCAATGCCCGGGCCGGCGAGCGGCAGCGCGATCTTGCGGAAGGTCGCGAACCAGGAATGACCGGCAATGCGATAGGCGTATTCGATATCGGCCGGGATGTCCTCGAAATAGCCGCGCACGATCCACAGGATCAACGGCAGGCAGATCAGCTGATAGACCCAGATCAGCCCGATATAGGTGTTGGCCAGTCCAAGCTTCTGGAAATAGAGGGTCAGCGGCAGGAGCACCAGCAGAGCCGGCGCAAACCTGAACGACAGCAGCGTGAAGGCGATGTCTTCCGAGCCGCGAAACTTATGCCGCGCAAAGGCGTAGGCCGCGGGAACGCCGAGCAGCAGCGCGACAGCGACCGAGGTGACCGACAGGAACACCGAATTCCAGAGGTTGCGCATGAAGGCGATGTCGAGCGTGCCGGCCGCCGTCGTCAGCTTTCCGGTGATGAGCGCAGTGTAGTTGGCCAGCGTCGGCTTGAAGACAAGCTGCGGCGGAATCCGCAGGATGGTCTCGTTGGTCTGGAACGACATCATGAAGATCCAGACGATCGGGAACATGAAGAAGATCACGACCAGCGTCAGTGCTATGCCGCGCAGGATGCGTTCGAGAAGCGAGGTGTGTTCCATCTCAGCCTCCTATGCCTGGCCGCGGGCGCGTTCGCGCAGGCGCAGCCAGTTCTTGATGAAAATATTCGACAGGAAATAGGTGATCGCCCACAGGATGATCATCAGCGCCGCCGAGCGGCCGACATTGGTAGATTGGAAGAAGTTGAGATACGCCTCGACCTGGAAGACGGTCAGCGTGTCGCCCGGACCGCCCTGGGTCATGGCATAGATGATGTCGAACTGCTGGATGGAATCCAGCAGGCGGAACAATGTCGCCGTCAGGATGTAGGGCGTCAGCATCGGCAAGGTAATGCGGAAGAACACGAAACTCCTCGGCACGCCGTCAAGCGCTGCCGCCTCGAAGGGCTGCGTCGGCAGGCTGCGCAGGCCGGCAAGCAGCAGGATCATGATGAAGGGCGTGTAGACCCAGATGTCGACGAGGACCACGGTGAAAAGTGCGGTCGACGGCGACGAGGCCCAGCGGAAATCCTGCAGTCCGATCAGGCTGGCGAGATAGCTCAGCACGCCGAAGCCGGGATTGGTCATCAGCTTCCACATCAGCGCGGCGAGCGCCGGCGCCGTCATCAGCGGCATCAACAGCATGATCGAGATGAAGTTGTTCAGCGTCGAGCGCTTCTGCAGCAGCAGGGCGATGCCGAGACCGAGGAGCAGTTCGAGCAGGACGGTGATACCGGCATAGAGCAGCGATATCTCCAGCGTGTTCCAGAACCTCGGGTCAGTGAAAAAGGAGATATAATTGTCGCCCCAGTTGAACTGCCGCGCCCAGGGCTGGCTCAGCCGGTAGCGCTGGAACGAATAGACGACCGATGTGAAGAACGGGATCAGGATGCCGATGCAGACGAGCAAGGCTGGCAGGCTGAGCACATAGGGCAGCACCCTCTTGCTGATCCTGAAGCCGGAAGGTCTGTTTCTTTGCATTGTCGCCGCAGTCATCGTGGCTCACCCGTCATCTCTGTTGCTTCGCCCTGCCGGCCGCCCAGGGAGCTAGGCGGCCGGTTGGGCGAGTGGCGGCACCGCCAGTGGTTGAGCATCGGATTTTCCCAAAACCGGTTTCCACTTTTGGGTCCGATGCTCCAGGCGCCGCTTCGCAGTGGAATGGCCGGCTGACCCGCAAAGCGGGCCAGCCGTTCGCCAGGCCTCAGCCGAGCCCGGCTTCCTTGAGCTGGCCGTCGACGCTGGTGGCCAGCATGTCGAGGCCTTCGTCGACCGGCACTTCCTTGGCCACCATCTTCTGCAGCGTCGCCGCCCATTCGGTGGTCAGATCGAAGAACAGCGGCTGCGGGGTGAACTTGATGCTGGCGCCTGGCGCCGAGACGTCGAACATCTCGACATAGCCCGGATAGCTCTTGTTCAGCTTCTCACGGAACATCTCGTCCTTCCAGACCGACTGACGGACCGGATTGACGAAATCCATCTTGGTCGCGCCGAACAGCGCATGCTCGGGTCCGGATGCCCATTGCATGAAGTACCAGGTGGCGTCCTTGTCCTTCGAGAAATTGGACATCGACAGCGACCAGATCCAGATGTTGGGCGTCGGCGCCGTGGCGGCGGGATTGGCCTTGAAGGCGGAAAAGGCGAGCTTGCCGGCCATCTTGTTGTCGCCGCCGTTCATGAAGTAGCCGAGGATGTCGGCGTCGAAGATCATTGCCGAGGCGCCCGCACCGAGATCGGTGCCGACCTGATACCAGGTGTAGGTCGACCAGTCCTTGGGGCCGCTCTCCTGGATCATCTGGACCCACTGCTTGTGGAAGGCCTTGGATTCGGCGGTGTTCATCGCGGCCGACAATTTGCCGTCAGCCGAGACATTCAGGTCCTTCTGGTCAAAGTTGGCGTAAGCCGACAGGAAGCCGGGATGGATCGTCGCCCAGGAGCGCGAGCCGCGCACGCCGATGCCGTAGACGCCGCCACCAACATCCTTGGTGAGCTTCGCCGCCGTAGCGACCATCTCGTCCATATTGCCGGGAACGCTGACGCCGACCTTGTCAAACATACCCTTGTTATAGGTGATGTTGTTCTGTTCGAAGCCCCACGGAATGCACCACTGCTTGGCGTCGTCGGAGCCGAGCACGCCGCCAGGCTGGCCGTTCCAGGCGCAGGACTTCCTGACACCGGGCAGAAAGTCGTCCCAGGCATAGTTCACGTTGGTCTTGGTCGGATCCTTGATCCACTCGTTGAGGTCGGTGATCCAGCCGGCCGGGCCGTAGGTCCAGGTCATGTAGGCGCCGGTCATGAAGGCATCGTATTCAGGCGAGCTGGCCGACAGCGCAGCGGTGACCTTGTCGAAATAGACGTCTTCTGGAAACACGTCATAGACGACTTCCATGCCGGTCAACTTCTTGAAGTTTTCGAGGTTGGCGATCATCGCATCCGCATAAGGATGCTTGTTGAGCAAGAGCTTGATGGTCTTGCCCTTGTGCGCCTGCCAGTCGAAATCCGCGGCGAGCGCGCGGGTCTGCCCCATATTGAGCAGCGTGCCGGCCGTGCCGGCGGCAAGGCCCATTGCGCCAAGGCCCTTGATCAGCCCACGACGATCGACTTGTCCGCGCAGGAACGCATCGATCAGGTCTTTTTCTTTCTCATGCATTTGTCTTCTCCTCCACAGGGTAGTTTCAATCGAATGGTTGCCGGCTACCCGACCGGCGTCTGCTCCACGAGTGATCGCGCCGTCCGCTCATCGGTGACCAGGCCCTTGAGATAGCGGCCCTCCAACACCGATTTGATGGCACGAACCTTCACCTTGCCGCCGGCAACGGCGACAATCCTGCGATTGCTGATATCTTCTCGCGCCAGCGCCAGCGCCCGGTTGGAAAGCGTCGTCTCGACCGCTTTTCCAGCATCGTCGAAGAAATGGCCGAGTAATTCGCCAACGCCCCCCTTGCGACGGATCTCCTCCATTTCGCCCTTCTCGATCATGCCGGTGGCGACCAGCGACGCCTCGCGCTCGGCAGTGCCGATACCGGCAATGAGCAGGTCGGCGGCCTTGCCGAGATCGAAGACCTCGCTGATGCCCTTCTGCCCGAGCAGCACGGTTCGATCCTCGACCGTGTTGGCGAACATCGGCACTGGCATCACATAGGCTTCCGCGCCGGTCCGTTCGGCCAGGCGGTGAATGACATCGTGAGGATTGGCCGAGAACTTGCGCGTTAGGCCGCCAAGCAGCGAGACGAAGCGGGTCTTTTCGGCCGATATGCGCGGCAGATACTCCACGCAGGCGGCGAGCGTGCGGCCATGACCGACGCCGATCAGCGTGTCCTCGCCGCGTTCGATCTCTCGCTTGAGAAACTGCGCGCCGGCGATACCGAGCGCCTTGAGGGGCAAGTCTTCGCCATCGAAGTCGGGAACGACCTCGCAATAGTCGAGGCCGTAGCGGCTGGACAAATCGTCTTCAAGCGCCACGCATTCCGACACTTCGCCGTCGATATAGACTTTGACCAGCCCTTCCTGATTGGCCTTGGTGATGAGGCGATGCGCCTTGAGGCTGGTCAAGCCAAGCCGCTTGGCGACCTCCGACTGGGTCAGCCCGCCAGCATAATGAAGCCAGGCGGCACGCGTCGCCATGCTGGTTTCATCGTCGCGCAGGAGGCCGTTTCCAAAACCAACCATTTCCGCCCTAAGATATTTTTATCAGTTGATGCAAAATTTTTCATATGGCGTCGTCGGAGTCAAGCGCCACGTGGTTCAAATCACGCTAACAGGGCCAAAAACCGGCCATTGGCTGCCGTGAAGCGAAAGACCCTCATTGACGCGACCCGGATTTAAAACGTTTGCAATCTGATCGAAACGCATTACAAACGCTTCAAACACTTCGATCTGGAGGAACGGTGCCGGCCCGCGTCACCACGCTCAAGGAACTTGCAGCGCAGCTCGACCTGTCGATCACCACGGTGTCGCGGGCTCTTGCCGGCCATCAGCAGATCGCCTTGAAGACGCGCGAGCGCGTCACTGAAGCCGCGCGTCAGGCGGGCTACGTGCCCAACACGGCGGCTCGCACGCTGGTCTCCGGCCGCAGCGGCTTTGTCGGCATGGTGCTGCCGATCCGCGGCGCGAATCTGGTCGATTCCTTCCTCGGCGAATTCGTCACCGGGCTTGGCGAAGGGCTGGTTTCGCATGGCACCGACCTGATCCTCGCCGCCGTGGCGCAAGGCCAGTCGGAACTTTCCGTGCTTCGCCATGTTGTCGAATCCGGACGTGCCGATGGCGTCGTCGTCACCCGCATCGCCGAGGTCGACGAACGGCTCGACTATCTGCGCCAACGCAATTTCCCGTTCGTCGCCCATGGCCGGCTGCTTGACACCGACTTCGCCTACAACTGGCTCGACACCGATGGCGCGCACGCCTTCGGTGAAGCCTTCGATATGCTCTACGATCTCGGGCACCGCCATTTCGGCCTGGTGACGATCGCCGAGCCGATGACGTTTCGCCATCTGCGGCAAGACGGGCTCGCCGCGGCGATCGCGCGCCGAGGCGATCCGTCAGTCAGGCTCGATGTGGCGACGGCGCCGCGCTTCGATCGCGGCACCCGCATCCAGGCCATCAACCGGTTGCTGCACGCTGCCGAGCGGCCGACGGCCATCGTCGCGCTGTTCGACGAACTGGCGCTCAGCGTCATGGAAGAGGCGGCCCGCGCCGGCCTGACCATCCCTCGCGACCTTTCCGTCATCGGCTTCGACAACATCGCCGCCTCGGCCTATGCGCCGCCGGGCCTCACCACATTCGATGCCTCGATCCGCCAATGCGCGCGCGAGATCGGCGAGATGCTGTTGACCGTCATCGGCGACAGGCCCGCCGCGCCGCTGACGCGGCTGATCCGGCCGACATTGGTTTCGCGGGCAAGCCATGGGCCAGTACCCACAGGACCGGCACTCACAGGAAAAAACTGACGCCCGGGGCGGCGCACAACTAGGGAGGAAGACCACGATGAATGCGTTGAAGACATTGGCCGGCGCCGCACTCGCACTGTCGATCGCGATCGGCGGCGCGCAAGCCCAGGTGCTGTTCTGGTCGACGCAGGCGCGGCCTGTGGAGGAGACACAGAAAATGCGCAGCGAAGTGCTGAAGGCATTTGACGGACAGGTCGACTACCAAGTCGCCGAGGACGGGCCCTGGCTCACCCGCCTCCAGGCCGAGCTGCAGGCCGGCTCCGGAACCATCGGCGTGCTCGGCGGCCTGCACGGAGACTTCTCCACAGTCGGCGCGGACCTTGTCGATCTGTCCGGCGTCGATGTCGGCGGTGTCAAGCTCAATGAAGACTACAAGAAGCTCGGCATGCTCGGCACAGGTGAACAGAAATATATGCCGTGGATGCAGGCCACCTTCCTGATGGCGGCCAACAAGCAGGCGCTGCAATATCTGCCGGCAGGCGTCGATCTCAACACCATCACCTATGACCAGTTGATCGAATGGGCGAAGAACATCGCCGAGAAGACCGGCTCGCCGAAATTCGGCTTCCCGGCCGGACCGAAGGGGCTGAAGCACCGTTTCTTCGAAGGCTTCCTTTATCCGTCCTACACCGGCTCGATGGTGACCAAGTTCCGCTCGGCGGAGGCCGAGACCGCGTGGAACAAGTTCAAGGAATTGTGGCAGTACACCAACCCGAATTCAACCAACTATGCCTTCATGCAGGAGCCGCTGCTGACCGGCGAAGTGTGGGTGGCGTTCGACCACGTGGCGCGGCTTGCCGATGCGTTCAACCAGAAGGCCGACGAGTTTGTTGCCTTCCCGGCGCCGGCCGGCCCTGCGGGTCGCGGCTACATGCCGGTGGTCGCCGGCGTCGCCATTCCGAAGACCTCGCCGGACGTGGACAAGGCCAAGGCACTGGTCGCCTACATGCTGAAGCCGGAAACACAGATCGCGACGCTCAAGGCCACCAACTTCTTCCCCGTGGTCGACGTCAAGCTGCCCGACGACATGCCGGCCTCTGTGAAAGCCTTTGGCCCGGTGATAGCCACCATGACCGGCGCTCCGGATGCGCTGCCGGCGCTGCTGCCAATGGGGCTCGGCGATCTCGGCGGCAAGTTCAACCAGGTCTATGTCGATAGTTTCGAGCGCATTGTGCTCGGTGGCCAGGATGTGCGTGGCGTGCTCGATGAACAGGCGACGGCGCTCAAGGCGCTCATCGACCAGTCCAAGGCACCGTGCTGGGCGCCTGATAAGCCATCCGAAGGCGCCTGCCCGGTCGACTAGAATCCTCCCGAGGGCGTCCGGAACCTGTTGCGCTCCGGGCGCCCACCCTTTCATACGCCGCACAGAGAACACACCATGCACGGCAAGGCCCTGCCCTATCTGCTGCTGATGCCGGCGACGCTGTTCCTCTGCGTCTTCTTCCTCTACCCGTTCGCGCTGGTCGCCTTTGAGGCTTTCACCCGCGATGGCGGCTTCACGCTGGACAATTTTCGCACCATGACCGGCAACTGGAAATTCCCGGTCGCATTCTGGAACACAATCCTGCTGGCAGCCATCGTCGTGCCGATCCAGTTGGTCATGGCGTTGTTGATGGCCACGGTGGTGTCCAGGCTCGAAACCGGGCGCGGCGCGGCGCTCTACATCTTCGCCATTCCGCTCGGCATCTCCGATCTCGCCGCCGGGCTGATCTGGCTGGCCATCTTCGACCAGTCGGGCTTCCTCAACACGCTGCTGTCGAACCTTGGCCTCGTCGACAGGCCTGTCATGTTTCTCGGCTACCAGAGCAAGCTGACCATCTTCGTCGCCGTGGTGCTGGCCGAGATCTGGCGCGCGACCGCAATCATGATGGTCATCCTGGTCGCTGGCATGGGGCTCATCCCGCGGGAATATCACGAGGCAGCCGAGGTCTTTGGCGCGAGCCCGTGGAAGCGCTTCGTCAAGATCACGCTCCCCTTGCTGCGTCCCAGCCTGCAGACGGCGATCATCCTGCGTGTCATCCTCGCCTTCGAGGTTTTCGCCGTGGTGGCGGCGCTCGGCGGCACCAATTTTCCGGTGCTGATGGGTGAGACCTACAACTGGCAATTCTCGTTGCAGGACCGCAACGTTGCCGCCGCTTTCGCGCTGCTCATCCTCGCCATCTCGGTCGGGCTCACGCTGTTCTTCCTGCGAGTGCTGCGCGTGCCGAAGGAAGCACGCATATGAGCGCCGTCGCAGAGATGCCAATCGCCGCGCCCGCAGCCCGTAAGGCCGGCAACTGGCTGCTGGTCGCCACCGTCATCCTGCTCTCCGTCTGGGTGCTGCTGCCGATCTATCTTCTGATAGTCAACGCCTTGTCGTCGCCGGAAGAGGTCACTGCCTTTCCGAAACGCTTCTTCCCTTCCTTCGATTTCGGCAGCCTGTCTTTCTTCATCAATTTCGCCGGCGTCGGCAGGGCGCTGTGGAACTCGGTCCTCGTCGCCACGCTGACGATGATCCTCTCGATCGGCTTCGGCGCGCCCGCCGGCTACGCGCTGTCGCGCTTCGATTTTCCGGGCAAGGGCACGTTCCGTTTCCTGGTGCTGATGACCCGCGCCTTTCCGCTGCCGCTGCTGGCGCTGCCACTTGCGGTGATGTTCATCCGCACCGGCCTCGACGACACCGCCATCGGGCTGGCGCTGGTTCACACCACGCTGGCGCTGCCCTTCGCGGTGCTGATCACCTTTTCACTGTTCTCAGGCATTCCGGTAGAGCTCGAGGAAGCGGCTTGGACGCTCGGCTGCACCCGCCTACAGGCTTTTCGCAAAGTCATCCTGCCGCTGGCACTGCCCGGCATCGCGGCCTCGGCGGTCTTTGCCTTCACCATCTCCTGGAACGAGGTGTTTGCCGCCGCCGTGCTCACAATAGAGAACCGGACGCTGACCGCCTTCCTGCTGCAGAGCCTCGGCGAGTCGCCGCTCTATCTCAAATTCGCCGGTGGGGCGGCACTGGTCATCCCAGCGCTGATCTTCATCTTCGCCGTCCGCAAGTACCTTTTCGCCATGTGGGGGATCGCCAACCGATGACGCGCGATAGGGAGAAAGCCGATGGCTGAGATCGCCATAAAACAGGTGGCCAGACGCTTCGGCGGCTTCACCGCGCTGCATTCGATAGACCTCACCATCGCCGACCAGGAATTCATGGTGCTGCTCGGCGCCTCGGGCTGCGGCAAGACGACATTGCTCAGGATCGTCGCCGGATTGGAAACGCCGAGCCAGGGCGAGATCTGGATCGGCGGCCGTCGCGTCGATCACCTGCCGCCGCGCGACCGCGGCATCGCCATGGTGTTCCAGAACTATGCGGTCTTCCCGCATCTGACCGTATTCGAGAACATCGCTTTCGGTTTGCGCATGAAGAGATTGCCGCAGCAAGAGGTCGAACGCCGCGTCACTCGCACCGCCGAGCTCATGCATATCGAGCAATTGCTGAAACGCTATTCGGGCCAGCTCTCCGGCGGCCAGCGCCAGCGCGTGGCGGTGGCCCGCGCGCTCGCCATGGAGCCCGACGTCATCCTGATGGACGAGCCGCTGTCCAACCTCGACGCGCTGCTCCGGCTCGAAATGCGCGCCGAACTCAAGGGCGTGCTCGCTGCATCCAAAACCACTACCATCTACGTCACCCATGACCAGGTCGAGGCGATGAGCCTCGCCGACCGCATCGCCGTCATGCATCAGGGCCGTATCGTCCAGGCCGCCTCGCCGGTCGAGGTCTATCGCAATCCGGCCGCACGCTTCGTCGGTTCCTTCATCGGCAATCCACCGATGAATTTCATCCCCGCGACGAAGACTGCGAACGGCAGCTGGACCGTCGCCGGGCTGACGCTGCCCGGCCCTAAATCGGACAAGCACAAAATTGAATTCGCCATTCGCCCCGAAGATGTCGACGCAGGTGACGAGGGGCTGCATGCCACCGTGCGCGTCGTCGAGCCGCTCGGTCCGCATACGCTGGTCACCTGCGATGTCGAGGGTGGGCTGTTTCGCGCCATCCTCGAATCGAGCGCTGCGATCGCCGTCGGCGACCACCTGCGACTTGCGCCCAAAGCCGATCGCATCCGCTGGTTCGACCCTGAAACCACCAACGCCCTTTGATCCCGCCAACGCCCTTCAATCTGCCAACGCCCTTCAATCCCGAAAGTACGAACGCTTCAATGATCTCTCTTGCCGTCAACGAAACCATCGCCCGTGCCGTCGAGGTGCTCAGGGAAAACGACCACGGCGACTACACCATCCCGACCAAGGGCCTCTATCCGTTCCAGTGGAATTGGGATTCCTGCCTGACCGCTCTCGGTCTTGCCCACTATGACGAGGCGCGCGCCTGGACCGAGATCGAGACGCTGTTCGCCCATCAATGGCCGGACGGCATGGTGCCGCATATCGTGTTCCATGTCCTGAACGACAGCTATTTCCCCGGGCCGGAGGTCTGGAGAACCAACCGCCCGACTGCCACCTCCGGCATCACCCAGCCGGCGGTGGCGGGCTTTGCCGTGCGCCGTCTGTTCGACCGGGCCAAGGATAAGAAACTGGCGGCCGAGCGCGCCCGCGCGCTGCTGCCGAAGATCGACGCCTGGCATCGCTGGTTCTACGAAAACCGCGATCCAAGGGGCGAAGGACTGGTCGCCATTATCCATCCTTGGGAGTCCGGCCGCGACAATTCCATCGACTGGGACGACGCCTTCGAGCGCGTGCCGACCGAAGGCGTCGAGCCTTACACGCGCCGCGACACCCTGCATGCCGACCCGGCGCACCGGCCGACCAAGGCGCAATATGACCGCTACCTCTGGCTGCTGCAGCATTTTCGCGCACTTGGCTGGGACAATGCAAAGCTGCACGATGCCTCACCCTTCCAGATCGTCGATCCCGGCTTCAACGCCATCCTGATCCGCTCAGCGGCCGACCTTGCCGATCTCGCCGAGACGCTTGGCGAAATGGAGATCGCAAAAGCCAATCGCGCCCGCGCCGAAAAAGGGCTTTTGGCGATGGAGCGGCTGTGGAGCGATGCGCACGGCCAATATCTCTGCCTCGACCGCGTCATCGGAAAGCTCGTCGACAGCGCTTCGGTGGGCGGCATCCTGCCGGTCTTCTCGGCCATCCCGAAACCCCGTATCGCTGCAATCGCCGCCACCATCGAGCGTATCGCCGGCAAGGCACGCTATATCGTCCCGTCGCACGACCTCGATGATCCGCGCTTCGACGCCAAGCGCTATTGGCGCGGGCCGGTCTGGCTGGTGGTCAACTACATGATCGCCGACGGCCTTGCCGCCTCTGGCCACACGCAGGTTGCGCAGCGGATCACGCGGTCGAGCGTCGACCTGATCGCCGAGAGCGGCTTTGCCGAATATTACGATCCGCTCAGCGGCGAACCGCTCGGCGGCGGCCGTTTCACCTGGACGGCGGCAATGGTGATCGAGTTCCTGAAGAGTGAGAGATGAGTTAAATGGGGTTCTTGCCAAAGACCCCATTTCAGCGTGCCGTCCAGAATGGTCGAGCGGATGTTGTCGCCGACCTGCATTGCGGCCCCCATAGGTTTGACAAATAGCAGGCCGCGCCTATGGTCGACCTGTTACAGGAGCGACGCATGGCGAAAACAACCGGCTGTATTTTTGGCGGGTTTTCCGCTCGTTTGCCGGACGACAGAAATCGGCTGCCGTCGCTTTCGCGGCCTTCATCCACAACTCTCCCGGCCGCATCGAAGCGTCCGGGTCATTCGTTTCCTTGAGCCTCATGCCCCAGAGAATTGCCGAGCTTCTGTCGCGGCTGGAAAAGCGGCTGGACAGATCCGCGATTGTCTCGGCCGAAGAGGCCGGACCGCGCTATCAGGAAGACCCGGACGGCAAGGACGGCGCCCCGCCGGCGATCGTCCTGCGTCCGCGCACGGCCGGCGAAGTGTCCGACATTCTGCGCCTGTGCAATGAGGTCGGGCAGCGGCTTGTCGTCCAGGGCGGCCGGACCGGGCTTGCCGGTGCGGCGCGCATTCAGCCCGGCGAAGCGGTGCTGTCGCTGGAGCGCATGACGGCGATCGAGGCGCCCGACCGCGAAGCGGCGACGATCATCGCCGGGGCCGGCGCGCCGCTGCAAATGGTGCAGGAAGCGGCCGACGCGGCCGGCTTGCTGTTCGGCGTCGACATCGGCGCGCGCGGCACGGCCACGGTCGGCGGTAATGTCGCCACCAATGCCGGCGGCATCCGCGTACTGCGCTACGGCATGTACCGCGCGCAGGTGCTGGGCCTCGAGGCCGTGCTTGCCGACGGCAGCATCCTGACCTCGCTCAAGGGCTTGCCCAAGGACAATTCCGGCTATGATCTCAACCAGCTCTTCATCGGCAGCGAAGGCACACTCGGCGTCGTCACGCGCGCCTGCCTGCGGCTGCACCCAAAGCCGGCCACCGAGGTCAATGCCTTCTGCGCGCTCGCCTCGCTGGATGCGGCGATCGCGCTGCTCGGGCTGCTCAGGCAGAAGCTCGGACCGTTGCTCTCGGCCTATGAGGTCAATTTCGCGCCGCTCTACGGCGCCATGGTCGCCGGCATGGATGCGCCGGCGCCACTGCCGGTCGGCTCGCCCGTCTACGTGCTCGCCGAGATACAGGGCCACGAGCCCGACCGCGACGGCGAACGGTTTGCCGCGGTGCTGATGCAGGCGGTTGAAGACGGCGTGATCGACGACGTGGTCGTCTCGCAGTCGCCGCGCGAATTCCGCGCGCTCTGGGCGGTGCGAGAGGACGCCAATCGTTTTCTGTTTTCGATGAAAGGCCTGATCGGCGTCGACATCAGCATTCCGCTGGCGAGGATGGGCACTTTCCTGCAAGCGGCAGAAGCCGCGATCCGCGCAATCGACCCCAGCGCCGACATCTATGTCTTCGGCCATCTCGGTGATGGCAATCTGCACTATCAGGTTGGCACCGTGGATCCGGCCGCCGCATATGACATCGTTTATAGGGGCGTGGCCGCGGCCGGCGGCGGCGTCTCGGCCGAACATGGCATCGGCCTCGACAAGAAGCAATGGCTGCACCTGGCGCGCAGCGATGCCGAGATCGCGGCCATGCGGCGCTTGAAAGCGGCCTTCGACCCGAACAATATCCTCAATGCCGGGCGGGTCTTTGATCTCGCGCCGGCGGATGTTGCGCGTGAAGGAGTGCCCCGATGACGGCTGCCGCTCTCCCGAAAGCCGGACAGGCGAATGCGGTCCCAGTCAGCCTCGACGATCGCTATGCGCTCGAACGCGGCCGCATCCTGGTCTCGGGCACGCAGGCGCTGGTACGGCTGCCGCTTGTCCAGCGCCAGCGTGACCTTGCCGCCGGCCTCAACACGGCCGGCTATGTCTCGGGCTATCGCGGCTCGCCGCTGGCCGGTTTCGACCGCGAGATGCAGCGCGCCGGCAAATATCTCAGGGCAAACCACGTCGTCTTCCATCCCGGCCTCAACGAGGACATGGCCGCGACCGCCGTCTGGGGCACGCAGCAGACCGGCATGTTCGCGGGTTCGCGCTATGATGGCGTCTTTTCCATGTGGTACGGCAAGGGTCCCGGTGTCGACCGGACGATGGACGTCATCCGCCATGCCAATGCCGTCGGCACCAACCGACATGGCGGCGTGCTGCTGCTGGTCGGCGACGATCACGGCGCCGTCTCGTCAACGCTGCCGCACCAGAGCGAGCACAATCTGATCTCGGCCATGGTGCCGCTGCTGTCGCCGGGTGGCGTCGGCGAATATATCGACTACGGCCTGCTCGGCTGGGCGATGAGCCGTTATTCCGGCGCCTGGATCGGCTTCAAGTGCCAGACCGAGATCGTCGAATGCACGGCGACCGTCGACGTCGATCCGGCGCGGCTTGGTATCGTTACACCAGAATTGCCACTCCCCGCCGACGGCCTGTCGCTGCGCTGGCCGGATGGCCCGCATGCGATGGAGCGCCGCATCGAGCACAAGATGGCGGCGGTGCATGCCTTTGCCCGTGCCAACGGCATCGACCGCATCGTGCATGGCAGCGGCAAGGCGCGGCTCGGCATCGTCTCGACCGGCAAGTCATGGCTCGATCTGCTTGGCGCGCTGTCGGCGCTCGGGATCGACGAGCGGCGCGCGGCCGAGCTCGGCATCCGGCTGTACAAGGTCGGCATGGTCTGGCCGCTCGAGCCGGAGGGGCTAAAGGCCTTTTCGCAAGGGCTGGAGGAAATCCTCGTCGTCGAGGAGAAGCGGCCGGTGCTCGAGGACCAGATCAAGGCGCTGCTGTTCAACGCACCGGATCGCCCGCGCGTCTTCGGCAAAATGGACGAGCGCGGCGCGCCGCTGCTGCCTTCCATCGGCGAGATCAGCGCCGTTTCGGTCGCCCGCGCCATCGTCTCGCGGCTCGGCGCGCCGGACGCGGAGCTTGGCCTGCATCTGAAGACAATCGAGGCCGTCGCGGCGTCTGCCCCCGGCGAGGTGATCGCGCTGAAGCGCGACCCCTATTTCTGCTCCGGCTGCCCGCACTCGATCTCGACCGTGGTGCCCGACGGCAGCCGCGCCTCGACCGGCATCGGTTGCCACATGATGGTCATCGGCATGGAGCGTGAGACCTCCACCTTCACCCAGATGGGCGGCGAAGGCGGCGCGTGGATCGGCCTGTCGCCCTTCACCGACGAGAGGCACATTTTCGTCAATATGGGCGACGGCACCTATTTCCATTCCGGACTGCTGGCGATCCGAGCTGCCATCGCCGCCAAGGTCAGCGCCACCTACAAGATCCTCTACAACGATGCCGTCGCCATGACCGGCGGCCAGCGTCATGACGGCGAGGTTTCCGTGCCCTCCATCGTCGAGCAGACGCTGGCGGAGGGCGCGAAACGCGTGGTCGTGGTGTCCGAAAAGCCTGAGGCCTGGGCGGGCGTCCTGCCGCGGTCCGTGACCATCCACCATCGCGACGAGCTCGACGCCGTGCAGCGCGAGCTCAGGGAGATCGAAGGCGTGACGGTGCTGGTTTTCGACCAGGTCTGCGCCGCCGAAAAACGCCGCCGGCGCAAGCGCGGCGCCTATCCGGTCTCGCCAAAACGGGCCTTCATCAACGAGCTGGTCTGCGAAGGCTGCGGCGATTGCTCGGCCGTCTCCAACTGCATTTCGATCGAGCCTGAGGAGACCGAGTTCGGCCGCAAGCGGAGGATCAACCAGTCGAGCTGCAACACCGACCTGTCCTGCATCAAGGGCTTTTGCCCGAGCTTCGTGACCGTGGAAGGCGGCACGATCCGCAAGCCGAAAGCGCGCGCGGTGACGGCTGGTTCCGGTGAATTGCCGATGCCGGCGCTGGCGGCGCTCGACCGCCCCTACAACATGCTGCTGGCCGGCATTGGCGGCACCGGCGTCATCACGGTCAGCGCCATTCTGTCCCAGGCGGCGCATCTCGACGGGCTCGGCCTTCTGACCCTCGACCAGACCGGGCTGGCGCAAAAGAACGGCGCGGTGATCTCGCATATCAGGCTGGCGCGAGACCCCGACTTGCTCAACACGGTCAGGATAGGCCCAGGCGAGGCCGATCTGGTGCTTGGCTTCGACATCGTCGTCTCTGCGTCCGCGACATCGCTCTCGACCTTTGCGCATGGCCGCACAAGAGCCGTGCTCGACGATCATTTCGCGCCGACCGCCTCCTTCGTGCAGAACACCGCGATCGACTTCCGCCAGGAAGCGACGCTGAAGCAATTGCGCCGGGCAGCCGGCGAGGAGGCGGTCACGCTGGTTTCGGCGACGAAGCTTGGCCTCGCGCTGATGGGCGACGCCATCGCCGCGAACATGTTCCTGCTCGGCAATGCCTGGCAGCGCGGACTGGTGCCGATCAGCCTGACATCGATCGACAGAGCGATCGAGATGAACGGCGCGGGCGTCGCCATGAACCATGCTGCCTTCGGCTGGGGCCGCCGCGCGGCGATCGACCTTGCGGCGGTGCTGAATACGGCGCAGATAGGCAGCGCCGAGGCGACGAAGCCAGAGACGCTCGACGCCATGGTTGCGCGCCGGATGGCCTTCCTGACCGATTATCAGAATGCTGCCTACGCAAACCGCTACCGCAAGCTGGTGGAGACCGCCCGCGCGGCCGAAGCCGGGACCTCAGCCGGCTCCGAGGATTTTGCCAAAGCCGTGGCGGTCGGGGCCTTCAAGCTGATGGCCTACAAGGATGAATATGAGGTGGCGCGGCTACATCGCGATCAATCCTTCAGGAAAAAACTGGCCGAGCAGTTCGAGGGCGATTTCAGGATCAGGCATCATCTCGCGCCGCCGATGATTTCGCGCATCGACCCACGCACCGGCCATCCCGGCAAGATCGCTTTCGGCACCTGGATCAACCCGGTCTTCGCCATGCTGGCATGGCTGAAGGGTTTGCGCGGAACGCGCTTCGATCCGTTTGGACGCACGCAGGAGCGGCGGATGGAACGGCGCATGGTTGCCGACTATGAAGGGCTGATCTCAGGCCTTTCGGCGCGGCTGACGCCGAGCAATCATGCCGTGGCGACCGAGCTTGCCCGGCTGCCGGAAGAGGTGCGCGGCTTCGGCCACGTCAAGATGGCGGCGGTCGAACGTTTCGAGACAAAGAAGAAAGCGCTGCTGGCAAAATTGGGCAGGGAAAGCCGGTTGGAGACGGCGGCGTGACTATTCCGCTCTCGGAATCACCAGCGCATCGAGAACGCAGACGCCCTTCTCGAACACCACGACCGGATTGAGGTCGACAGCCTCGATCAGATGGCCGTAGCGGCCGGCGAAATCGGACAGCGCCAGGATCGTCTCGACCAGTGCTTCCCGGTCGGCCGGCGGCGCGCCGCGATAACCCTTCAGCAGAGCGCCCAATCGCGTCCGGTCGATCAGTGCCTCGGCCGACACGCGGTCGACCGGCAAGAGGTCGAAAGCGGCGTCCTTGACCAGTTCGACCAGAACGCCACCGACGCCGACGACAATCCCCAGACCGAACGGCTCGTGCCTGATGAGACCGACCAGCGCTTCAACGCCGCGGCCGGCCATTTCCTGCACCACCACGCCGAGCAGTTCCGCATCCGGTGCGTAGGCCCCGGCATTTTGCATGATCGCCGTGAAGGCTTCGGCAGCTTCTGCTGCATTGCCTATGCCGAGCTGCACGCCGCCGGCTTCGGTCTTGTGGAGAATGTCAGGCGATTCGATTTTCAGCACGACCGGAAAGCCGATCGCCTCTGCAGCCTCGCCTGCCTCTTGCGCCGTTGCCGCCTGACGCTCGCGCGTCACTCTCAGACCGTTCTCGGCCAGCAACTGCTTGGCCTCCCGCTCGGTCAGCTTCTTGCCGGCAGCAAGACGCTTTGCCCACGGATCGTTTTCGCCGGCCGGTTCGATCGCCGGGGCGTTCGGTATCGTGGCGCCGGTCGCGTCCAGCAGCCGCCGCACGGCACGCAGCGCAGCACGTGTGCCGTTGAGCACCGGCACGCCGGCAAGCCTGTCCCGGACCACGGGATGATATCCGGAGGAGAGATTGCTCATGAAGATGACGGGAACGGTCGCATCCTTTGCGTAAGCGGCAACGGCGTCGGCAATGCCGACATATTCGGCAGCGCCGCCGGCATCGAGGCCGACAGGCGCGTCTTGCGCGGCGACGATCAGGCCGACGGCGGGATCCTGCGCCAAGATGTCGAGCACGCGGCGATAGATCGCGCCATCGGCGAAAACCACGCCCGTGGTGTCGACCGGGTTCTGCGGCGTGGCGAAGGGCGGCAGCAAGGCCTTCAGCCGCGCGATGGTGTTTTGCGAAAATTCCGGGAGGTCGATGCCGACCTGGTCGGCGATGTCGGAGACATGGGCGACCCCGCCGCCGCTGACGCCAACGACCGCGACGCCCTTTCGGGCCGGCCTGGCTTTCAGCGTGAGGCAGAGCGCAGCGGTCTCGACGAACTCATCCATTTCGGCGACTTCGATCACGCCGGTCCGCCGGAAGAAGGCTTCATAGGCTTCGTTGGCGGCGGCGAGCGAGCCGGTATGCGCGGCGGCGGCTTCTGCGCCTTTGCTGGACTTGCCGGCGCGCAGGGCAATCACTTGCTTTCCGGCGGCATGCACCGCCTGCATCGCCGAGGTGAAGGCGGCGGGATCGCGGATCGCTTCCACGACAAGTCCGATGACGCGCGTCGCCTCATCGTCGGCGAGATAAGAAAGAAAGTTGGGAAGATCGGTCGCCGCGCTATTACCCGACGATATGATGTGGCTCAAGCCGAAGCGTCCGGTGTTGGCGAGCGCTATGGCGCTGGCACCGGAATGCGACAGGATGGCGAGCTGGCCTTTCCTGAGATTGGGCGACAGCGTCGAGGAGTAAAGGGCCGCACCGCTTTGCAGATTGAACAGGCCGAGGCAGTTCGGCCCGCAAATCGCCATGCCGTATTTTCGCGCGATCCCGACCAGCGCCTGCTGGCGCGCTTTGCCCTCGTCGTCGGTTTCGGCAAAGCCGCTGGCAAGCACGACAGCCGCCTTGACGCCGGCCTTGCCGGCTTCTTCAAGCGAACTCAGAACGTGAGCCGAGCCGATGCCAATCACCGCCACGTCCGCCGGCGCATCGAGCCGGTCGAGCGACGGAATGGCCGGAATGCCGAACACCTTTTCGGCCTTCGGATGCACGGGGATGATGGTGCCGGAGAATCCGAACGCCATCAAATTGCGCATGACGTAGCTCGACGACGCGTCAGCCCGTTCCGTAGCACCGATGACGGCGACCGAACGCGGCGCCATCAGCGCCCGCATCGCCTCATGCGAAGCGGCGAGGCCGGTCACGGCTCAGTCGAGGCCCTTGAACGGACCGTCACGGAAAGCGAGATATTCCTTGAGGCTCATCTTGGCGAGGTTGGCCATCCATTCACGGCCTTGCTTGGTGACATGCAGTGCTGCGATCGCCTCGATATTGTATTGGAAGGACGGCAGCAGCCCGGCCACCATCTGCTGGTTGTTGATCGACGCCTTGGTGAACTTCAGCGCCGGAACCGGCATGCGCGCCAGCTTGCGGGCGAGGTTTTCCGTCTTTTCCTTCAACTGATCGGCCGGCACGATCCGGTTGATCAGATGCATGCGCAGCGCCTCCTCGGCGTCGACAAGGTCGCCCGTATACATCAGCCAACGCACGTCGCGCGTGGCGAGCAGCCAAGGCATCATCAGCGCCGGCGGCCCGGAATTGTGGCGCACCTCAGGCTCGCCGAATTTCGCATTGTCGGCGGCGATCGCCAGGTCGCAGCACATCATCAGTTCCAGCGCACCGGCCAGCGCATAGCCGTTGACCGACGCGATGACCGGGATCGGCGCGCGCCAGATGTTGAGCAGCGCTTCAGCGTTCTCGCCCATGTCCTCGCGCCAGAAATCGATGTCGACATCGAAGTCGCCGCCCTGCAGATCGTAGCCGGAGGAGAAGGCACGGCCGGCGCCGGTGATCACCAGCGCGTTGATATCAGGATCGGCAACGGCGGCGGCGAGTGCCTTGTCGATCTCGCGGATCACCGTCTTGTTCATCGCATTGAGCTTGTCGGGACGATTGATGGTGATCGTCGCGAACTTGTCGGTCGCGTCCTTCTCGTAGAGGATCGTCTCGTAGGTGGCCTGCTCGCTCATGCGGTTCTCCTGGTATTTTCGGCAGTCGGAAATCGGAGGTCGGTGAAGCCGGGCTGAGAGTTGACCTTGTCTACGCGGCCATGCGCTTCAGCCGCGCATGCGCCACGGCGATGCGAGCGGCGAGCTCGGCGTTGTTGCGGACCAGCGCGATATTGGCCTTCAGGCTGCGGCCTTGCGAAAGCTCGTTGATGCGGGCGAGCAAGAACGGCGTCAATTCCTTGCGTCCGATGCCGCGTTGTTCGGCTTCCGCCACAGCCGCAGCGATCGTGCCGTCGATGAAGGCCGGATCGAGCGCATCCACTTCCGGAATTGGATTGGCAACGAGGATGCCGGTGCCCGAGCCGATCTGCTCGTGCAGCAGCATGGCCCCAGCAATCTCCTCCGGCGTGTCGAGGCGATGATCGGCTTTCAGTCCGCTGGAGCGCGTATAGAAGGCCGGAAAATCATCGCTCTGATAGGCGATCACCGGCACGCGCTGGGTCTCCAGATATTCCAGCGTTTTTGCCATATCGAGGATCGATTTCACGCCGGCGCAGACGACCGTGATGCCGGTCTGCCCGAGTTCGGTCAGGTCGGCCGAGATATCGAAAGTGGCCTCGGCGCCGCGATGCACGCCGCCGACGCCGCCCGTCGCGAAAATGCCGATGCCTGCCAATGCAGCGATCCGCATCGTCGCCGAGACCGTGGTGCCGGCCGATCCGCCGCCCACCATGATGGCGGCGAGGTCGCGCCCGGAGGCCTTGACCACGTCTTTTGCCGCTGCCAGCTGCTCCAGCTCTCGGTCGTCAAGCCCGACCTTGATCTTGCCGGCGACTACCGCGATCGTGGCGGGAACAGCGCCGTTCTCGCGCACCACGGTTTCAACACCGCGCGCGGTCTCCAGGTTGGCCGGATAGGGCATGCCGTGGGTGATGATCGTCGATTCCAGCGCCACCACTGCGCGGCCTTCCCGGAGTGCAGCCGCGACTTCGTCGTTCAGGTGAAGGAGGGAAGTTTTCATCGTCGTCTCGCTTTCAGGGTGGTCTCGCTTTCAAGCGGGAATGCGGTACATGCCGGCGGTGAGGAAGCGCGGCGACAGATCGGGATGAACGCTGGATTCACTCTCGGTGGTCAGCGTGGCGAGCAGCGCGCCGGTGCGCGCTGCGTGGGGCACGGGATCGCCCGAAAGCACCTTGTACATGGTGCCGGCAATCATCGCATCGCCGGCGCCGGTGATGTCGACGGCCCGCGCTGGCACGGAGCGCATCGTCGCCACGCCGCTCTCGGTCGCGACAGCAAATCCATGCGCGCCCATGGTCACGATCACTTCGCTGGCACCGGCCGCGCGCAAGGCAGCGGCAGCGTCTTTAGGCTTCAGCCGCTTGTCGGCATCGGTGATGCCAAGCATCGTATTGGCCTCGTCGTGATTGGTGAACAACAGGTCGATGCCGGTCAGGTCCTTCGGCAGACGTGCCGATTTCGGCGACGACACCGTATCGACGGCGAGCTTGAAACGCGCGCCCTGCTTGCGTGACATCAGCGCGGCGATCGTCGCGGCCGGCAGGTTGCAGTCGATGAACACCCATGTCGCCGAAGCCAGATGCGGCCAGAAGCGGTCGAGATAGGATGGTGAAAACAGATCGAAAATCTCCATGTCGGCGATGCCGAGCACGAGATCGTTGTTAAGATCGAGGATGGCCGCGTATTCGGCCGTCGGCCGCTCCGTTGTGGTGATCACCTGGCTGACGTCGGCGCCGAGATCGCGCAGATGCCGCACCAGCGAGCGGCCGGTTTCATCATCGCCGACAATCGAGACGAAGCTTACGTCGACTCCGAGGCGGACAAGGTTCTCGGTGACGTTGCGGGCGACCCCGCCGAAGCTGCGATAGCCGTCGACAGGGTTCGACGTCTCGAAAATCAGATCCTTCTTGGCGTGGTACTTGCGGTCCAGCACCGCGCCACCGATGCAAATCATGCGCTTGGAAGCCGGCAACACGTAGCCGCGGCCGAGAATATAGCCCTTGTTGACGAGCTGCACGATGTGGGCCGCGACGGTCGAACGGGCAATGCCGAGCGCGGTCGCTATGTCCTGTTGGCCGGCGAACGGGTTCGCCGCGATGAGATCCAGAACCGCTTGTTCCTGTGCTCCAAGGTCGTCCATCGTCTCACCCGGCCCGTCCAATTCGTCGCTGAACATTTTCGATATGGACAACAACAGATGATCTTGTCAACATTCGTTTGTAGCTATAACGTCCATCAAACCGGCGTTTCCCCGGCTTCTCTCGAAGCGGGGACAAGGCACTAGAGAAGGCACAGCGATGCGCATGCGAGATCATCCGCCCTGCCCGCTTTCACTGCTTCAACACCCTGAAGCGGCCATGCCTGGTTTTCGCCTTCTGCGTTTGACAATTCCAACAGGAAGGTGATCGCGATCATGCAGCCTGAGCCTCAAGTCGAAGCAACAGATCAGGCCGAAGCAACAGGTCAGGGAATTCCCGTCGTCGATGTCGGGTCCTTTATTCGCGGCGAGTCCGGCGCCGGCGCTGTCGTCAGGGCTATCGAGACCGCCTGCCGGACCACCGGCTTCTTTCTGGTCACCGGCCATGGCGTGTCGCCGGAAAGGACGATGCGGCTCTATAATCTGGCGCGCGCCTTCTTCGATCTTCCAGAGGACTACAAGCGCAACCACGGGCGCGGAACCGGCCTGAACGGCGGCGTCGCCTTCTCTCCGATCGCCGACGAAGCGCTGGCCGCCACCAAGGGCATCAAGACACCCGGCGATTACAAGGAAAGCCTGAATTTCGGTCTGCGCCTCAACGGCGACACCTGGCCGGACCAGCCCGAAGGTATCGAGAGCGCCTTTCGCGATTATTTCTCCGAGATGGAGACGCTGGCCGGGCACCTGCGCCGGATCTTCTGCCAAGCGATCGGCCTCGAGCCCGACTATTTCGAACCGGCCTTCGAGAACCATCTGTCGGCATTGCGGGTCATCAATTATCCCGAGCAGGAATTGGACCCCCTGCCCGGCCAGCTTCGCGCCGGCGTCCACACCGACTACGGCTTCATGACCATCCTGCGTTCGGAAGCATCGTCCGGCGGCTTGCAGGTGCAAACACGCGACGGGCGCTGGCTCGATGCGCCGTCGATCGACGGCGCCTATGTCGTCAACATCGCCGATGCCTTCATGCGCTGGAGCAACGACGAATGGGTCTCGACGCCGCACCGCGTCGCCAATCCGCCGCGCAACAGGAAAGGCAGCTCGCGCCGCCAGTCGATCCCGTTCTTCGTCAACCCCAGCAAGGAAACGATGATCTCCTGCCTGGAGCCGTTCTGCGCGGACGGCAAGCAGGCCAAGTATGAGCCGATCACCTATGGAGACTATATCGAGCTGAAGACGAAACAGGCATTCGGCCGCTGACCGAAGCCGGGGCTCGGGCGCAATCGCCCTCGCCAAGCTCAGCCGGACGGCTCCAAAAACGACCGTCCCAAAGAACGAATTGATTCAAGAAATCAACAAGGGGAATTGTGATGACGAAATTCACCAGAAGACAGACGGTTGCCGGCATGGGCGCGCTCGGCGCCGCCGGGCTCATTGGGATGCCTGCCATCGCCCAGGAGAAGACGCTGATCGTGCCGACGCTCGGCGGCGTCTGGGAGCAGTTCTGGCGCTCGACCATCGCACCGGCCTTCGAGAAGGCCTCGGGCGCCAAGGTGACGCTCGATGTCGGCAATGGCCGCGTCTTCGGCGCCAATTTGCGTGCCGCCGGCGTCGACAAGCCGCCCTACTCCATCATCATGACCAACGAGGTCTTCGCCTCCGGCCTGCGCAAGGAGGGCTTCTTCGAAAAGCTCGATCTGGCCAAGTTGCCAAACTACAACGACCTTTATCCGCTGGCCAAGATCGCCGACGGTTTCGGCGCGACCGGCGCCATCTCGCCGATCGGCATCGGCTACCGCACCGATCTGGTGCAGACGCCGCCCAAGGCGTGGAAGGACCTCTGGAGCAACGAGGAATTCAAGGGCCGGATCGGCCTCTATAATTTCGCCAACAGCGCCGGCAAGATGGAGCTGCTGCTGGCCTCGAAGATCTTCGGCAAGGACCAGTACGACGTCGATGCCGGTTTCGACGCTCTCGCCAAGCTCGGCCAGGTGATCCAGGTCGACTTCAACCTCTCCACGGCTTTGTCCTCAGGCGAAATCGTCGTCGCGCCGTTCGATTTCGGCGAGATCGCGCGGCTGCGCAAGCAGGGCCTGCCGGTCGAATGCGTCGTTCCCGAGGAAGGCATGTTCATGTTCGACCAGACGGTCTCGATCCTGGCCAATGGACCGGAAAAGGAGCTGGCCTATCAATATGCTGACTTCCTGCTGTCGCCGGAAATCCAGATGCTGATGGCGAAGGAATTCTTCGTGTCGCCGACCAACTCCAAGGTGGTCATTCCGGACGACCTCAAGGCCGACGTGCCGGTCTCGGGCGAGGCAATGACCAAGATACTCACCTGGGACTGGGATTTCGTCAACGAGAAGCAGGGCGAGCTGGCCGAGCGCTGGGCCAAGACGATCCTTTAAGGGCTGACATTGAACTTGGGATGGCGCGTCTCGCTTTCGGGGCGCGCTTCCCGCCAGCCGCGCCGCACCTGCGGTGGCGGTCGATCGCCTGTGAAGTGGAGCATTCATGACCGAGGTTAGCATCGAGCGGCTGACCAAGACCTTCGGCAGCGCACGCGCGGTCGACGGCATCTCGATCCGCATCGCCGATGGCGAGTTCATTTCGCTGCTCGGTCCCTCAGGCTGCGGCAAGACGACGACGCTGAAGATGATCGCCGGCTTCGAGGAAGCGAGCGAAGGCGCCATCCGCTTCGACGGCAAGGACGTCATCAACGTGCCGGCCGAAAAACGCGACATCGGCATGGTGTTCCAGAACTATGCGCTGTTTCCGCATATGACGGTGGACCAGAACCTCGCTTTCGGGCTGGAGATGCGCAAGATCGCCAAGCCCGAAATGCGCAGCCGCATCGCCAAGGTGCTCGATATGGTGCAGCTCGGCGGATATTCCGAGCGCTATCCAAACCAGCTTTCCGGCGGCCAGCAGCAGCGCGTGGCGCTGGCGCGGGCACTGGTCATCGAGCCGAAGATCCTGCTGCTCGACGAGCCGCTCGCCAATCTCGACGCCAAGCTGCGCGAGGAAATGCGCGTCTTCATCCGCGACCTGCAGCGCCGCGTCGGCATCACCACTGTCTACGTCACGCATGACCAGGCCGAGGCGATGACGATGTCCGACCGGGTCGTGGTCATGTTCGGCGGCCGCATCGCCCAGATCGGGGCGCCGTCCGACATCTATGAACGCCCCGAAAATCTCGAGGTCGCGCAATTCGTCGGCCAGGTGAACCTGATCAAGGGCACGGTCAGTGGGAAGGCGGAAGTCGGCAAAAGCCGCGTCACGTCCGTCTTTGGCGAAGTCGCCGTCGACAGCCGCGAAGACTATGCGTCGGGCACCGCCGTCACATTGTCGCTGCGCCCGGAGGCGATCGAACTCAGGCCCGCAGGTCAGGGCGGCGCACCGGGAAAGGTTACCGCGCGCTACTATTCCGGCAGCATCATCGATTACCGCGTCGCCCTCGATTCCGGAGAGACGCTGCACGTCCAGACCTTTCCGAACATTCGAATTGCCGAAGGCGACCGCGTCAGCGTGCACGCGCCGGCGGATGGGTTCTGGCTGCTCGGGGCAGCAAAATGAGGGCGGCGCGCCGCAAGGGCCTTGGACCGCTGGTCCTGATCGCGCCGGCGGCGGCGCTGCTGGGCATCTTTCTCATCCTGCCCTACCTCAACATCGTGGTGATGAGCTTTCGCATGCCGGGGCAAGGCACGCCTTACGGTCCGGGCTTCACGACAGGCAACTACACGAAGTTCTTCGCCGACAGTTTCTACCTGCTTCAGGTCGCCAACACGCTGTGGATCGGCCTCATCACCACCGCGATCTGCCTCGTCGTCGGTTTTCCCGTCGCCTGGCAATTGGCGCGCGGCACCATGCGTTTTCGTGCGCTGGCCTATGGGCTGGTGCTGTCGCCGTTGCTGGTCGGCATCGTCATCCGCTCCTATGGCTGGACGATTCTTTTGGGCAATGCCGGCCTCATCAACCGCACGCTGACTGGCATGGGCCTCATCGATCGCCCCTTGCCGCTGATGTACAATGCGCTCGGCATCGTCATCGCGCTGGTCCATGTCTTCCTGCCCTTCATGATCCTGCCGATCATGGCGGGGATCCAGGGCGTCGATCCGTCGCTGGAATCGGCGGCGCGTTCGCTCGGTGCGTCGCGCTTCACTGCCTTCCGCCGCATCGTCCTGCCGCTGTGCACGCCAGGCATCCAGGCCGGCTGTATCCTCGTCTTCGTTTTGTCGCTCAGCGCCTATGTGACGCCGTCGCTGATCGGCGGCCTCAGGGTCAAGACCATGGCCGTCACCGTCGTCGATGCGCTGATTGATACGTTCCAGTGGCCATGGGGCTCGGCGCTGGCGCTGATGCTGTCCGTCACCGGCGCGCTCTGCGTCGTCATCTTCGCGCGGCTGACGCGCATGAAATGGAAAGTGGCGCGACCATGAAGCGGCCGGTGCTCACGCTCTACTGCCTACTGGTCTATGCCTTCCTGCTGGCGCCGATCCTGGTGGTCGTCGGCGCCTCCTTCAATGCCGGTAATTTCCTGACGTTCCCGCCGCAGGGCCTGTCGCTGCGCTGGTATGTGACGTTCTTCCACAATGACGTATTCATGCGCGCGATCCGCACCTCGCTGTGGGTGGCGGCGGTCGCCACCGTCATCTCCGGAACCATCGGCACCATGGCCGCGCTCTACTACGTCCAGCATGCCGGCCGCTGGAAGGAGACGGTGCGCGTCGCCATGCTGGCGCCGCTGCTGCTGCCGGAAGTGCTGACGGCGATCGCACTGCTGTTCTTCGTCTATGCGATCGGCATCGGCACCACGACCATGATCGGCATGGTCGCCGGCCATGTGCTGATCACGCTGCCCTTCGTCTTCATCAACGTCTCGGCCTCGCTGGAAAGCTTCGACCCGTCCTGGGACATGGCGGCGCGCTCGCTGGGCGCCGACCGCCTGACAAGGTTTCGCCGCATCATGCTGCCGCTGATCAAGCCCGGCGTCATCGGCGGCGCGCTGTTTGCCTTCATCATATCCTTCGACACTTTCACCATCTCGTTCATGCTGAAGGGAATCGGGACGTCGACGCTGCCGATCCAGCTGTTCGACTATCTGCGCACCAACTTCACGCCGGAAGCCGCAGCCGTCTCGACCGTATCGATCGTGCTGACGCTGGTGGTGGTGATCGTCTCGGAGAAAGTGCTGGGCCTGCGCATCCATCGCTTCTGAGATGATGCTGCGCTTGTCATCTGCAACACACCGGCAGCGCTATGATCGATCCGCCTTCAGCACCGAGACGGCCACTTCGCTGTTGTGGACATATTCATTGGCGTCCGGCTGCTTTTGCACGAGCAGGATGAACAGCAAGTCCGTCAGTGTCAGCTGCGCATCGCGTGCGGTGATGGACGAGGAGCGTGCACGCTCTTCGTCGGCGATGGTGTAGAGGCGGATGTCGGCGACGCGGCTCAACGGATTGTCATGCAGACCGGTGACGGCGATCACCGTCGTGCCGCGCTTGCGGGCAAGTTCGGCCATCCGCAAGGTTTCGATGCTGGCACCGGAATAGGAGAGCGCGAACAATACGTCGCCGGGTCCGAGCGTCGAGACATTGGCCATCTGCACATGGCTGTCGCTGTCGTGCAGCACATTACGGCCGAGCTTCATCAGCTTGTAGGAGAAATCGCGCGCCACCAGCGAGGAGGCGCCGACGCCGACCAGATGAATGCGACGCGCGCGGTCCAGCATGTCCAGCGCCCTGGAGATGATCCGTTCGCTGTTGGCGGCGACGGTCTGCTGCATCGACAGAAGCTTGCTGCCGATCAGCTTCTTCAGGATGATCTGGTAGCTGTCGCCAACCTCGATCGAGCCGTGGATCACTCCGGCCGGCACTTGCCATTCCTGCAACTTCGCCTCGCTGACCGCGAGCTTAAGCTCCTGGTAGCTGGCATAGCCCAGCTTCTGGCTGAATTTGACGACGCTCGACTGACTGCGGCCGATCTCGATGGCGAGAGCCGCCGTCGACAGGCGCAGCATCTGGTCGGGGTGGTCGATGATGAATTGCCCGATCTGGCGATCACCGGGCGCCATGGTTTCGAGCTTGGCCTCGATCTTCTTCAGGACGGACATGCGTTCCCTTGTCGCCAGTTGCAGGCAATGCCAAACAAAGGAATAAATTATTCCGGCCACGATTGACAGCCAGGAATGATCCATCGACTCTCGAGCCGATGCGACCGGCCCAGATTCGGGCATGAAAGATCGCCTGCGAGCGCGTAAGCTCGTACACATATCAGGTCAGGTTCCAGAGCCATGGACAAATTGCGGATCGCCGGCGGACACAGGCTGCAAGGCGCGGTGACCATCTCCGGCGCCAAGAACGCAGCTTTGCCGCAGATAGCGGCCGCCCTGCTCAGCCCCTATCCGCTGGAGCTGACGAACCTGCCTGATGTGACCGATGTGGAAAATATGCTTGGCGTGGTGAGACTGCACGGCGCCGAGATCACCAGATCAGCCCATGCCGCCACCATCGATACAAGTGCTGCCCTCTCGAAGGAGACATCCTACGACACGGTGAGGCGCATGCGCGCGACGGTGCTTGTTCTCGGCCCGCTGCTTGCCCGCTTCGGCCATGCCAGGGTTTCGCTGCCCGGCGGATGCGCGATCGGCGCACGGCCGGTCGACATGCATGTCGCGGCGCTCGCCGCCCTTGGCGCCGACATTGCCATCGAGAACGGGCTGATCGTTGCGTCGGCGTCGGGCGGATTGAGAGGCGCGCGTATCGTGCTGAGCTCGCCGTCGGTCGGAGCGACGGAGACCGCGATGATGGCCGCGACCGCGGCGAAGGGCGAGACCGAAATCCTCAATGCGGCGCGCGAACCGGAGGTGGCGGACCTCGCCGCCTGCCTGAACGCCATGGGCGCCCGGATCGAAGGTGCGGGCACGCACCGCATCCTGATCGAGGGCAGCAGCAACTGGCGTGCTGCCACGCACGACATCATCCCGGACCGGATCGAGGCCGGCACCTACGCGATTGCCGCGGCCATCACCGGCGGCCAGCTCGAGCTGACCCATGCGCGGCTCGAGCATATGGCATCGGTGGTGCAGCTGCTCGAGGCCACGGGTGTGAAGGTCTGGCCCGGCGACCGTGGACTGATCGTATCGAGGGACGGCCCCCTCAGAGCGGTCGACGTTACGACGGAACCCTATCCTGGCTTTCCGACCGATCTCCAGGCCCAGTTCATGGCGTTGATGTGCTGTGCCGACGGCGCGGCGCTGTTGCGCGAGACGATCTTCGAGAACCGCTTCATGCATGTTCCCGAGCTGATGCGGCTCGGCGCCAATATCAAGCTGCAAGGGACCATGGCGCTGGTGCGCGGAGGCGAGAAGCTGAGGGGCGCGCAGGTGATGGCCACCGATCTGCGCGCCTCCGTCTCGCTGGTGCTGGCGGCGCTGATCTGCGAAGGCGAGACAGTCATCAACCGGGTCTATCACCTCGACCGCGGCTATGAGCAGCTGGACCGCAAGCTCCGCCTGTGCGGCGCCCAGATCGAGCGGATAAGTGGATGAGTGTCGCCGCGGCGTCTGCGCATTATTTCCTGGGCGTCGACGGCGGCGGAACCGGCTGCCGCGCCCGCATCGAAGACGAAGCGGGAACGGTGCTGGGGCAAGGCTTGTCGGGCCCGGCAACGACGCGGCTCGGCATCGGCGCGGCCTGGGCCTCCGTTGCCAAAGCGTTTGACGCGGCGATCGAGGAGGCGGGTTTCGGGCCGGCGGAGATCGCCCGGATCCGGGCAGGAATTGGCCTCGCCGGCATCGGGCGCAAGGGTGCGCTGGAGGCGTTTCGGGCGATTGCACATCCCTTTGCCAGCATCGACTTCGTCAGCGACGGCGTCGGCGCCTGCCTTGGTGCGCATTCGGGCCAGGACGGCGCCATTGTCATTGCCGGCACCGGCTCCATCGGCATCGGTTTTGTCGACGGGCGCGACCTGCGCGTCGGTGGCTACGGCTTTCCGATCTCCGACGAGGGAAGCGGCGCCGACCTTGGGCTGAAGGCCGTGCAGCTCGCCTTGCGCGCCCACGATGGCCGGCACGAGCGCACGGCGCTGCTGACGGAGGTCATGCAGCGTTTCAAGGACGACCCGATCGAGGCGGTCGCCTGGATGGACCGCGCCACAGCGACCGACTATGCGGCTTTCGCACCCATGGTGATCCGCCACGCCGACCAGGGAGATCCGGTCGGACGACGCATCGTGCAAGGTGCGGCCGAGCAAGTTGATACTTTCGTGCGGGTGCTTTTCGAAAAAGGCGCGCCACGGGTGACGTTGCTGGGAGGGTTGTCCAGCCCGCTCGAGCCGTGGCTTTCTCCCGACGTCCGCCGGCGTCTGAAACCCGCCGATGGCGACGCGGTTTCAGGGGCCATCATCCTGGCCAAAAAGTCTCTTGGCGGCCGATAGCGTCCCAACACAAGGAATGGAATATTATATTCCACTGTCCGTTGACACTGCGAATAATCAATTCTAGAAAGTTAACAAAGCAGAAACCGGGACAGCCGACACGAAGCCAATGCCAACCACTGGCACTGGTCGACGCTTGGCGCGGCATCACATTAGTACTTGCTGGCGGCAAGAACTTTGAAAGCAAGTGGATGAGCGAACAAGGGTTGATGTCGGAGCTGGAGCGGTTGGTTTCCGAGGATCGGAACCCGAAGACGATGGATATCGACCTGCTGCCGACCATCGATATCCTGCGCAAGATCAATGACGAGGACAGAGGCGTTCCAGCTGCCATCGAGAAGGTCATTCCGGAAATCGCCGCCGCCGTAGACCGGATTGTGGCTGCTTTCCAGAAAGGTGCGCGGCTTGTCTATATGGGTGCCGGCACGAGCGGCCGGCTGGGGGTCCTCGATGCCTCGGAGTGTCCGCCGACCTTCGGCGTGCCCGAGAGCATGGTGGTGGGCCTGATCGCAGGCGGTCCCGATGCGCTGGTGCGGTCCGCCGAGGGCGCGGAGGATGATCCAAAACAGGGCATGAAGGCTCTGCAGGAGATCAATCTCACCGCCGACGATGTGGTGGTCGGCATCGCGGTCAGCGGGCGCACGCCCTATGTCATCGGCGGCTTGACCTATGCACGGCAGGTGGGAGCGACGACCGTGGCGCTCTCCTGCAACGCCAAATCGATCATCGCCGGCCTTGCCGACATCGCCATCTCTCCGCTTGTCGGCCCCGAGGTTCTCACCGGCTCGACCCGGCTGAAGTCGGGAACGGCGCAAAAGCTCGTCCTCAACATGCTGACGACCGCCAGCATGATCCGCATCGGCAAGAGCTATCAGAACCTGATGGTGGACCTTAACCCCAGCAACAAGAAGCTCGTCGCCAGGGCCGTCCGGATCGTCATGCAGACGACCGGTTGCGCGGCGCAACAGGCACGACAAGCACTCGACCAGACCGGCAATGACGTCAAGCTGGCGATACTGGTTAGGATCACCGGCATGGGCGTCGAAGAGGCGCGCGAGGCGCTTGGCAATGCCGGGGGGTTCCTGCGAAAGGCGATAGGCGAAAAGACGGTGTGAAGCCGCATGGATACTGGGCCGACAGACTGGGCCGATAGACTGGGCCGACATTCTGGGGACGCGTGTCCCTTTGAAGCGGTCCGCGGAACTGCAAGGCATCGAGTTCGATCATAATGGGAGACGACGATGGTACAGCACCTTACCAAGAAACTGCTTTCCGGCATGACGCTACCTGGCATTGCCTTGGCGGCGATGCTCGGCATTGCGGCAGTCCCGGCGCAGGCGGATGCGGCGACGTTGCGTATGGCCTGGTCACAGGACGCCACCGGGCTTGATCCGCACAAGCAGACCGCCTTTTCATCACTGCGGCTGCTGGAACTGATCTACGAACCGCTGGTGCGGCTCGACGCCAGCCTGCAAATCACTCCGGCCATCGCCGATTCCTGGCAGTTCTCGGCGGACGGCAAGGAGCTGACCTTCAAGCTCAATCCGAAAGCAAAATTCCAGAACGGCGCGGCGGTGACGTCGGCCGATGTAAAGGCATCGTTCGAGCGGATACTCGACGAGAAGACAAGTGCAGCCGCCCGCGCCAACTTCCTTTCGATCGCCAGCATCGATACGCCAGATCCAACCACCGTCGTGTTTCACCTGTCGCAGCCGGATGTTCCGATCCTGACGGCGATGAGCGACATCAACGCAGCCATTGTCCCTGCCAGCGAAATCGCCGCCGGCTCGATCGGCACGACGACGATCGGCTCGGGTCCGTTCAAGCTCGAGAAATGGGATCCGAATTCCAAGGAAGTTCTTGTCGCCAACAAGGACTGGGCCGGTGGTGCGACCGGCGTCGACGGCATCGACATCTCAGTGCTTCCGGACGAAACGGCGCTCCTAGCGGCGCTGCGCACCAAGCAGATTGATTTCGCGCTGCTCAACGACCCGCTTGTCGCCACGCTGGTTCCAAAGGAAGCTAGCCTGCAATTGAACCGCGTGCCGGTGCTTGCCTATCACGTGCTGCAGCTCAATCCGTCACGCAAGCCGATGACCGAGCTCAAGGTGCGTCAAGCCATCTCTTGCGCCATCGACCGGCAGGAGGTGCTGGACACCGCCTCGCTTGGCGAAGGCAAGATCACCGGTCCGCTGACGATCCCTGCTCTGGCGACCGATCCGAACCAATTGTTCTGCTACACGCGCGACGTCGAGAAGGCCAAGAAGCTGATGGCCGAGGCCGGCTATGCCGACGGCTTTTCGGCGAGCGTGATCGGCGCCACCGGCGAGCCGCCGACGGCGGCAGCCGAAGCCCAGGTCATCCAGTCGCAGCTCGCCGAAATCGGCGTCAAGCTCGACATCAAGATGATGGAGCTCAATGTCTATGTCGATGCCTGGCTGAAGGGCGATTTCGACATGGCCATCGCCTTGAACGGCGGCAGGGCCGATCCCTACACGATGTACAATCGCTACTGGACCAAGGCCGGAAACCTGCAGAAGGTGGCGAACTATATCGACGACACGCTCGACGGACTGATGCAGAAAGGCCGCACCGAGACCGACCCGGCGGCACGCAAGGTGATCTTTGGCGATTTCGAGAAACATATCACCGAGATGTCGCCCTGGATCTGGCTCTACAACTCGTACAGCTATACGGCCCAGCAGAAGAATGTCGGAGGGTTCGTGCCGGTGCCGACCGGATCGCTGTTCAGCCTCGCCAAGGTAACGCTCCAGCAGTAACCAACTCCGGCTTCGGACCTATCGCCCGAGAGGTATTCTTCGCGTGAACTATCTGATGCGACGGCTGGCGACGTTTCCTCTCGTCCTGATTGGCGTGTCCGTTCTCGTTTTCGTGGCGATCCGGATGGTTCCGGGCGACTCGATCACGGCGATGCTGGGGACCGAAGCCGGCCTGCTGACGCCAGCACAGCGTGATGCGCTTGCAGCCTATTTCGGCATCGACCAGCCCTGGTTCATCCAGTACTGGCGCTGGCTGCTCGGTCTCTTGCACGGCAATCTGGGCATCTCGGTCACCTATGGCAAGCCGGTCCTCGACGTTATCCTTGAGCGCTTCCCGCTCACGCTCGAGCTCGCGCTGCTGGCGATGATCATCGCGCTTGCGGTCGGCATGCCGGCGGGGGTTTTCGCCGCCACACACAATGAGAAGCTGTCGGATCTCGGCGTGCGCGTGGTCGCGATGATCGGTCAGTCGACGCCGAATTTCGTTCTTGCCCTGCTGATCATCTACACGCTGTCCGCCGGTTTTGGCGTGCTGCCGACGATGGGCGCGTTTTCGCCACTGTGGCAGGATCCGCTGCGCAATCTGAGCCAGCTGCTGCTGCCCGCGGTCACGCTTGGATTTGCCTTCGCGGCCTCGGTAACCCGTATATCGCGGTCGGCCATGCTCGACGTGCTGAGCGACGACTATGTCAGAACGGCCCGCAGCAAGGGCGCCTCCAACCGCAGCGTCATCTGGCGCCACGCCCTGCCGAATGCGCTGATCCCAGTCGTCACGCTGAGCGGCATCGAGTTCGGCTACCTCCTGGGCGGCGCCGTCATCGTCGAGCAGATCTACGCGCTGCCGGGTCTCGGACGCATGGTCCTGGATGCGATCCTGCAGCGCGACTATGCGCTGGTGCAGGGAAGCGTCCTGTTCATCGCCTTCAACTTCATGATCGTCAACCTCCTGGTCGACCTCGCCTATGTCGCGCTCGATCCGCGCATCCGGCTGGGGGAGCGCTGATGCGTATTCTGCGCGCCATCTTCGCGCATACCAGCGGCCGGATCGGCGGCGCGATCGTCGCGCTCTATCTGCTGCTTGCGATCCTCGGAATGCTGGGACTGACGCCGCACAATCCGCTGATGCAGTATCGCGTCGACCGGCTGCATGCGCCCGACAGCGCCTACTGGATGGGCACGGACCTGTTCGGCCGCGATGTGGCAAGCCGGCTAATGACCGGGATCGGCCAATCCTTCACGGTGGCGTTCTTCTCGGTCGCTTTCGCAACGCTCGCCGGCACCGTTCTCGGGCTCGCGGCAGCGTGGTTCGGACGCCGCTGGGACGGCCTGCTGATGCGCATCATGGACGTGCTGCTGGCGTTCCCGGCGATCCTTCTGGCGCTGCTGATCGTCACGGTTGCAGGGCCGGGAACATGGACCAGCATCGTTGCCATCGCCATCGTCTACACGCCGATTTTCACGCGCGTCGTGCGCGGCCCTGCGCTGTCGCTCAAGGCGCGTGAATTCGTCGACGCCGCGCGCACTTTCGGCTCCAGTTCAAGCTACATCCTGACCCGGCATCTGCTGCTCAACCTGGTGGCGCCGTTGACCGTCCAGGTTACTCTGGCGCTGGCCTGGGCATTGTTGACGGAGGCCGGCTTGAGCTTCCTCGGCCTTGGCACACAGCCGCCCGCCGCGTCGCTCGGACTGATGCTGAGCGACAGCCGCAACCTCATGGAAACAGCCCCCTGGCTGATGATCTTCCCGGGGCTCGCCATCATGGTCAGCATCCTGGGCTTCAACCTGCTTGGCGATGCCTTGCGCGATATCCTCGATCCGAAGATGCGGAGGTCGATCGCGTGATCCCGCTTCTGTCCGTCACCGACCTGCGCGTCGGCTTCGGCCGCAAGCCGCAAGCCAATGAGGTCGTTCGCGGCGTCAGTTTCGACCTCGCCGACGGCGAGACACTGGCAATTGTCGGCGAAAGCGGCTCGGGCAAGTCGGTCACCGCTCTGTCGATCAACCGTCTCGTCGACTATGGCGGCGGCCGCATCACCGGCGGCTCGATCAAGCTGAGACGGGCCGACAACAGCGTCTTCGACCTGTTGACGGCGACCGAGCCGCAACTGACAAAGATCCGCGGCGCCGAGATCGGCATGATTTTCCAGGAGCCGATGACCTCGCTCAATCCGGTGCTGACCATCGGCAGGCAGATCGAGGAATCGTTTCGCCTGCATCGCGGCCTGACCGGCCGGCAGGCTACGGCTGCAGCGAAGGATGCGCTCGATCGCGTGCGCATTCCGGATGCGGCGCGGCGGCTGGAATACACGCCGAACCAGCTGTCGGGCGGGATGCTGCAGCGCGTGATGATCGCCATGGCGCTCGCCTGCAATCCGCGCCTGCTCATCGCCGACGAGCCGACGACGGCGCTTGACGTGACGGTGCAGGCGCAGATCATGGCGCTGCTCGCCGAGCTCAAGCGGGAAACCGGCATGTCGATGATCTTCATCACGCACGACATCGGCCTGGTCGCCGGCATCGCCGATAAGATCATGGTGATGCAGGGCGGCGAGGCCGTCGAGCAGGGCGAGTTGAACCAGATACTCGACCATCCGCAGCACCCCTACACGCAGCATCTGCTGCACGCCGTGCCGCATTTCGCCAGCGGTCGCGTGACGCGCTCGGACGGGCGACGCAAACAGGACAAAGGCACCGAACCCGCGCTGAAGGTCGACGGCCTGGTGGTGCGGTTTCCGGTCAAATCAGGTTTCTTCGGCCGCGCCAGCGGCGCCGTGCATGCGGTCGACGGCGTCGATTTCGACCTGATGCCCGGCGAGACACTGGCCATCGTCGGCGAGAGCGGCTCCGGCAAATCCACCACCGCGCGCGCGATCCTGGGGCTTGTGCGGTCGACGCGCGGCACATTCTCGGCCGGCGCGCGGAAGGCTGCCGCCGAGCAGAGCGCCCTGCCAGTGCAGATGGTGTTCCAGAACCCCTACGCTTCGCTCAATCCCAGGCTCAGCATCGCCAGCATTCTGGCGGAACCGGTGATCGCCACCGGCGGCCGTGTGAACGCGCAGACGCGGACGAAAATGGCCGCGCTGCTGAAACGCGTCGGCCTGCCGGAAAGTAGTCTTGAACGATACCCGCACGAATTCTCGGGCGGCCAGCGGCAAAGACTGTGCATCGCCCGCGCGCTGATGCTCAACCCTTCCGTCGTCGTCCTGGACGAAGCGGTCTCCGCGCTCGATGTCTCGGTGCAGGCCAGGGTTCTGGAGCTGTTGGTCGACCTGCAGCGCGAGTTCGGGCTGGCCTATCTGTTCATTTCGCATGACATGGCTGTCGTCGAGCGGATCGCCCACCGCATCGCGGTCATCTATGCCGGCCAGATCGTCGAGATCGGCGACGCCACATCGGTGTTGTCGGAGCCGAAGCATTCCTACACGAAGAAGCTCATTGCGGCGGTTCCCACCATCGACCGGCGGCGCGAGCATTTCGAACTGGACACGCGCCAGGTCCCCTCGCTTGTGCGGCCGCTGGGATTTGAACCGGAGCCGGCGAGGTGGGATGAGTTCGGGCCGGATCACAGAGCGAGGGTGGAAGCGTGATGCATGTCGCCCAAAATTATCCAGACGCAGCGGGACAGCACCCCCCTCTGTCCTGCCGGACATCTCCCCCTCAAGGGGGGAGATTGGATATCGCCTTAGGTTTCGCCAATTTTCAACGCGGAAAGAAATGGACGGCGGCGCCAAAACTGCCAATCTCCCCCCTTGAGGGGGAGGTGTCCGGCAGGACGGAGGGGGGTGTCGTAAAGCGCCAAGTTTCGAGCGGAGGCTGGCATTGACCGACCTCGCCCACTTCTTCGACCGCGCCTTCGCCCCTCTCGAAGCGGCGGTGGGTGCCTCACGCATTCCCGGCGGCGTGCTCGGCATGGTCGATCGGCATGGCGACCGCTTCGTCCGGGCAATCGGCTCGGCTCAAATCGTGCCGAAGGTGCGGCCGATGCATGTCGAAACCTGGTTCGATCTCGCCTCGCTGACCAAAGTCATCTTCACGACGCCGCGCATCCTGGCGCTGGCGGAAGAAGGCGTCATCGATCTCGACGCACCGCTGATCTCGGTCCTATCAGATCTTCGCCAGTATGATGAAAAGGCCTGGGAGCGGAAGGTGACGTTTCGCCAGTGCCTCGGCCATCAGACGCCGTTTCCCGCCGTTGCGCCAATCTACACCTACGGGCGCGACCCCGAGCTGTTGCGCGCCTTCGTCCTGCAGCGCGAATGGCAGGCCGGGGAACCGGTCTATTCCGACATCAATTTTATCCTGCTCGGCTTTGCCCTGGAGCGCGTGTCGGGAAAGGCCATCCGCGAGATGGACCCCGGCCCGGGCTTTGCGTTCTCCGCTGAGCCGGATCAAACGGCGGCGACGGAAGACTGCACCTGGCGTCATCGTGTGCTCTGCGGCGAGGTCCACGACGACAATTGCTCGGCGCTGCAAGGTGCGGGTCACGCCGGGCTGTTCGGAACGGCGGCGTCTATCCTCGACTTTGCACAAGGGTTGCTGGACGGGACCGGCGCATCCGCGCGTACGATCACGCTGATGCGCGCGCCCTTATCCGCGACCCGCACCCATGGCTGGGAGCAGCCCTATGAAGGCTGGTCCGGCGGCCGGCTGTGCAGCCCCGGGACGATCGGGCATACCGGCTTTACCGGTACCGGCCTGTGGATCGACTTCGACAAAGGCAAGGCATGGACCTTGCTCACCAACCGGATCCATCCGACACGTCATTTCAACAGCGGGATCGCAGCGCTTCGCCAATCGGTCGGCGATCTCGTCAACGGAGCCTAGGATAGTTATGGAACCAATCTGGGCCGTCGGCCTGATGACCGGCACCGTGCTGGACGGTAATATCGATGTTGCGCTGATCAAGACCGACGGCGAGCGGATCGCGGATTTCGGCACCTACACGCTGGCACCCTACCCCAGATCGATCCGGACCCTGCTGGAGGAGACGCTGGATCAAGCCAGGGCGTGGAATTTCACCGGACCAGAGCCGGCGATCTTTCGCGAGGCCGAAGAGGCGCTGACGCGCGCCCAGTCCGCGGCGGTCAAGGACCTGGTCGAAAGCTACGGTCTGACGATAGCCGATATTGGGGTCGTCGGCTTCCATGGCCAGACGGTGCTGCATCGCGCGCCGCAAGTCGGCCGGCTCGGCCAGACCCGCCAGCTCGGCAATGGCGCGTTGATGCATGCCATTCTGGGTACCAAGGTGGCCTATGATTTCCGCTCGGCCGACATGCGCGCCGGCGGGCAAGGCGCGCCGCTGTCGGCCGCCTATCATGCCGCGCTGCTGCGCGATGCCGACGCCAGCGGCGACACGGCTGTGCTCAATCTCGGCGGCGTCGCCAACATCACCTGGTGGGACGGCAAGGACAATGTCGTTGCCTTCGACACCGGGCCGGCAAACGCGCCGCTGAACGATTTCATCAAGGCGAAAGGGCTTGGCGAAATGGATCGCGATGGCGCATTGGCCCGCGCCGGCACGGTCGACGAAGTCCGGCTGGCCAAGCTCTTGCAGCATCCCTATCTGGCCAAGCCCTATCCAAAATCGCTGGACCGGTTCGATTTCGGCGCGGCCATGGCGGATGGAATGAACGCTGAGGATGGCGCAGCACTGCTGACGGCCTTCACGGTCGCCGCCGTCGGCAAAGCGCTCGACCTTCTGCCGCATCGGCCGAAGCGGCTGGTGGTCAGCGGCGGCGGCCGCCACAATCCGACGATCATGGCCATGCTTGCCAGCCGCGCCGGCGTCGAAGCGGTGCCAGCGGAGGCGCTCGGCTGGAAGGGTGACGCGGTCGAGGCGGAGTGCTTTGCCTTCCTTGCAGTTCGCGTGCTCAGGGGCCTGCCGATCAGCTTCCCGACCACCACTGGTGTGCCACAGCCGATGCGCGGCGGACGCCTTGCCGGCTAACTAGAGTAAGATGAGATCAGGTTGGTCGTTTTGCCGGGCTGGTTTGGGCCAAATCCTTCGGGCTTCGGCTCGACCGTACTCCCGGTACGGCCTTCGCCAAAACCCTCGACCTTGTCCCAAGCCATCACCGGCAAAACGACCAACCTGATCTCATCTTTGCTCTAAGCCAACAATTTCTTCTGCAGGAAGACGCGGCTGCGGCCGACGGGAAAATCGGGAAGCACGCCGAAAGGCCGGTATCCCTGACGCTCATAGGCCTTGGCCGCTTTCGGATTGAACGTGTCGATCAAGGCGCCGTGACAGCCACGCGCGACGGCTTCCTGTTCGGCTGCGTCCAGCATCCTGCCGGCCATGTGCTGGCCGCGCAGTCGCTCATCGACCCAGAGCCATTGCACATAGAGCCAGCCCCAGGCCGTATATCCCGAAATGCCGGCGACAACCGCACCGTGCTCGTCGCGCACGAACACGGCGAGCGCCTTCCTGTTGGCCGGACCGACATCGCTGTCGTTGAACGCGCTGAGCCGCTCCCCGAGAAAAGCGAGCTCTTTCGGCGAAGGGTCTGCGGTGGTTTCAAGCGTCGTGTTCATCCCATGTCCAGACGGGCTCGCAGCCGGATATCCGTATACAGCGCCGCGCGTCCTTCCGGACTGTGGCACTTTCATTTGCATTTATCGAAGGACAGGAGGGAGGCGCAAGCTCTGCCGCTTGCCGCCGCGTGGCTCAAACCGGCGACTTGCGATGGTCCGCGACTACCGCGGCGAATGCCACGCGGCCGCCGAAGCGGCAACCAGCATGAGCAACGCTGCGACCACGGCCGATGCCGCAAAGCCAAAGCTGGAATAAAGCGGTCCGAAGGCCGTGGTGCCGACAAACACCGCGAGATAGGTCACTGCGCTGTTCAAACCCATGATGGTGCCGCGCCGCGCCGGGTCGAGCGCCGAAAGGCGCATCACCAGGACGTTCAGCCCGAAATGATTGGCAAGGCCCCAGACCGCCACCATCGCGATGGTCAGATGAAAACTACTGCTTGACGCGGCAAGCGCGACATAGACGATCGCGACCAGAAGATAGGCGAACGGCATGACGCGTCGCGCGCCAAGGCGATCGATCACGCCGTCAAGAAGTGCTGCCATGCCGAAGCCCACGCCATAGGCAAGCGCAGCAAAACCGTTAGCGCTGACCGGCTGTCCCAAGCCGTTGTGAAGGTGATCGCCGAGATAGCCATAGACACCGTAGAAGGCGGTCATGAAGGCGCCGCAGGCGACCAGAAGCGGCACTATGCCGGGAACGGCCAAAGCGCCGAGCGGTGTCGGCGCCGGACCGCTTTTCCTGACATCGCTCAGCGACGTCAGCGTAAGACTAATCAACGCGAGCGCCGCAAGGACTGCGACCGCCGCGAAGACGGCGCGCCAATGCACCAGGTCGGCGAGCACCGCCGATAGCGAAACGCCGGCCACCATGCTCAGCGTCCATCCGGTCAACACGACGCCGATCGTCCCGCTTTCGCGGCCAAGTGGCGCGATCGCTGCGGCGCTGGCATAGATTGCCGGCATGGCGATACCGGCGGCGATGCCGGCGAGAAGCTGGGCCGCAACCAGCGCCGTCACCGTCGGCGCGGCGGCGCTGGCGAGAAGCGCTATCGCCAGCAGCAGCAAGGCCCCTTGCAGCATGCGGCGAGCGCCAAGCCGATCGATATAGCGCGCCAGGAACAAGGCGCTTGCGGATGTTCCGAGGCCGAACGCAGCGGACGCGATCATGACGGCCGGCACGCTTGTCGCAAACGACGCGGCCACCGCCGGTGCTATCGGACCGAGAACCAGCGAGTTGGAGCCGATCACGGCGATGCATCCAGTGAGCAGATAGGCGAGCGCCGGGATAGGCGGCCTAGCCGTCAATGTTGCGACTTGATCACTGTTCGACATATGGCAATAATGGCCGTATTAAATTCTGTATCAATAAGGAATTTCATTATGGACGAAGAAACAGATGGCATTCCGCAGAACAGGCCTGCCGCCCGCGACATCGACGCCACCGACCGAAAAATATTAGGCGTTCTGGTCGATGACGCCACGATCAGCTATGCCGAGCTCGGCGAACGCGTCGGCCTGTCGCCGCCGGCAGCCCATGAACGGGTGAAGCGGCTTCGGCGCAGCGGCGCCATCCGCAACACCGCGGCGATCATCGATCCCAAGGCGGTGCGCAAGCCGCTACTCGCTTTCGTGCACATCGACACTAAGGGCTGGGGAAAGACCCCCGAACTGATGGCGATTTCCGAGCATCCCGAAGTCGAGGAGATTCACTCGGTGGCCGGAGACACCTGCATGCTGATCAAGGTCCGCACCGAGGACACGCGGGCGCTCGAAGGCCTGCTGTCGCGTCTTTACGAAACGCCCGGCGTCACCTCGACGCGAAGCTACGTGGTTCTATCGACCTATCTGGAGCGGCCGGTGCAGCCCGGGATCACGACCGAATGGCCGACGCCCCGGCATATGGCCAAGCCGCTCTACTAGCCGAAGCGCGCAAATACGATGTCCGGCATCAACATCGATGAAATGATGCCGGACAAGAGGTGCCTTACTGAAGCTTCGCCTGCAGGGCGTTGACGTCATCCGTCGTCATTTCGCCATCGGTCGTCACCTTGCCGTCGACGATCTTCCAGAGGCGGAACGGGCCGGTGATGTCGCCGTATTTGTCGAAGGCGACCGGGCCGATGACGCCTTCGTAGCGGATCGGCTTGCCATCCTTTATCAGGCCGAGCGCCTTGGCGAACTCGTCCTTGCCGGCATAGATCGGCGTGCCGGCCGGATCGACCGCCTTGTATATCGCGTCCTTGATCTTGGCCGGATCCTCGGACCCGGCAATGGCGATTGCCAATCCGACGATGGCGCCGGCATCATAGGACCGGTCGGCCGCCGGGTTCGACGGTTCGATGCCCGAAAATTCCTTGTAGTTCTTGGTGAAATACTCGGTCGATGCGGTCGGGCTGGTGCCCGAGGAAGTGCCATAAGCGTCCTTCAAATAATCGGCGCCGACGGATTCGATGAAGTCCGGGCTGTTCATGCCGTCATTGAGCAGGAATTTCTGGACACCGCCCTGCGAGATCCAGGTACGGGCGATGGTCGCGCCATCGACAGGCGTGCTGACGAGATAAAGCCCGTCGGGCTCGCCGGCCATTGCCGCCGTGACTTCGGACGCATAGCTCGACTGCTTTTCATTGTAAGGCGTGTCGGAGACGATGGTGCCGCCGAGCGCCTTATAGGCGCGCGAGAACTCCGCCACCATGTTGACGCCGAAGTCGTTGTTGACGTGGATGACCGACAGCTTCTTGAAGCCCTTGTCGATGGCATATTTGGCCGCGGCGACGCCCTGCAGCGCATCCGAGGTGATGGTGCGGAAGAAGATGCCGTTGGTCTTGCCGTCGCGCCCGAGCGCCGTCAGCGTCGGTGACGAGGAAGCCGGCGAGACCTGGACGATCTTGGCCGGAGCGGTGACAGAGGTCAGGATCGGAATCGACACCGAGGAGATGATGCCGCCGATGATCACCGGCACCTTCTTGACCTGCACGAGCTGGGTCGCGGCGTCGACCGCGATGTTGCCCTGGCTCTGGCTGTCGCGCGTGTCGGTGGCGAGGTCGCAACCGCGCACGCCGCCGGCGTCATTGATATCGCGGAAGGCCATTTCGACCGACTTGGCGCCGGCCTGGCCGTATTCGCCGGCCGGGCCGGTCAGTTCCATGACGAGGCCGACCGTGATCTTGCAATCGGCGGCTTGCGCTGCTCCGGCGGCTGTCAGCAGAGCCAGCGCGGTGGTGATCTGAAGTAGCGTCTTTGTCATTGTTGTTCCCCTTTCGTTACACGACACTGATTCAATTCATGTCTTGAGCCTGTTCAGTCTTCCGGAATCTGCATCCAGGTTTCATGCAGATGTCGCCATTCAACGCCATTGGGCGCCGATGAACTGGTGGTGAAAACGGCACTCGAGCGACGGCGGCTGTGCTTGCCGGCGCGCTGCTGCGTTTCGACGTAGCAGAGGACGATCGCGTCGTCGGCCTGCCAGCTGGCCCTGATGTCTTCGATCGAAATGGTGAAGTCGCCATCACAGGTAGCGCGGCTTACCCTGACGTGGTCGACCACTGCGTCACGATCGAGGATCTGGCCGTCCGGCGCAACCATGCAGAAACTTTCGTTCATGACGCGTTCGAAGCGGCTGAAATCCGCCCTGTCCGCGCTTCCTGCAACGAACCAGTCGACGAAAAAGCGGTGAAGATCGACGACCTCGGCGCTCGCGCGGGAAAGCAGAGAGGACTTCTCGTCCATGGCGGCGCTCATATCCGGCCTGCGTTCAAATTGTAGTGCATGATCGAGCCGTGGCGGCCGTGGCGGTCCCGTTCCAGCGTGTAGACGTCACCTAATGGCCCACGGCTTTGCGCGATCACGGCGGCGATCCGCGCCCGGTCGTCGGCGTCGAGCACCACGTCCATAATCCTAGCATTGGCAAGGGCGTGCGCCTGGTTGCGGGCGCCGACGATGACGGCCGCCACTTGCGGCTGCTCCAGCACCCAGGCACTGGCGATGGTGGCGATGTCGACGCCATGGCGGTCGGCGACGGCCTTCAATGTGCGAAGCAACTCCTGGAAAAGCTCCCAGCCACCGAAGTCGTCGATGATCAGCTTGTATTTGACCAGCGACCGGTTTTCGAGGGGCGTCTGCGGCTCGGCAGCATCAAGCCATTTTTCGCTCAGGAAGCCGCCTGCCACCGAACCATAGCAGAGGAAACTGACGCCGTTTTGCTTGGCGAGTGCCGCGAGGCTGTTGGCCGGCCGCTGGTCGAGCACGGAGTATTGCAGTTGCTGACTGACCAGCGGCACCCCGGCGGCCAGGATCTCGGCCAAATGCGGCGTATCGAAATTGGTGGTGCCGACATTGCGCACCTTGCCTTCCAGGCGAAGGTCATTGAGCCAGCCCATCGCGTCGACATAGCCGGGCAGCGCATAATCCCACCAGTGGAACTGCACGAGATCGAGCCGCTCCGTCTTCAGCCGCCGCAGCGACTGGTCGACGATGCCCCTGATATAGTCGCGGCTGATGTTTGCAAGCCTTTCCAGGTCAGGCACCAGCTTGGTGTGAACCTTCATTTTGGCGGCGGCGTCGAGGCCGCGCTCATTGGCAAGCCGCAGCCGCGCCGCGCCGATCAGCTCCTCGACGCCGGTATAGATATCGGCGCAATCATAGGTCCTGATGCCGGCGTCGAAAGTGGCGATCAGGTCGGTCACCGCCTGTTGGCGATCGATCGCGCCATGCCCGCCGGCAAGCTGCCAGCCGCCGCGGATGACGCGTGAGATCGTATAGCCGGGGCTGAGCTCGAAGGACTTTTCGGTCATCTCTGGTCATTCTCCTTCGGCAGCGGCACCGCCGTGGTTTCGGCGTGGCTGAACCGCCGCTTGCCCGTCCTGACGATCCTCAGCCGGCTGGCGCAATTGGGATCGGGGCAGGCGATCTCGGCGTCTGATGTCATCCAGTCGTTCTTGTGGGTCGGGCGCTGTTTTGCCGCGAGCAGCGGCAGCACGGCTGATATGGAATAGATCGAAAAACCCTGCCCCGCCGGCATCGACAGCATCTCACCCTTGAGCTCGAAATAGTCACCCGCCTTGGCGCCGCAATAGATCGGCTTGCCCTCGGGGATAACCGCCTCGACACGAAGATCGAAGAGTTCGAAACTGTCGTCGTCCTCAGCCATTCATATCTCCACACGAGTGAAGGTGATGTCGCAAGCGCCGTTGCGGCGGATCACGCCGCAGGCGGCGGCGAACCGGTCGCGCTCCTCGGGACGCACCTGCGCGACCACGCTTCCGGCAAGCCAGCCGATCGGGAACAGCAGGCGCGCGCCCTGTCCGTAAAACAACCCGATGTCGAAAATCGCATTCGGACTGCCGCCCCACATGCGGGGCGGCACGTAGGATAGCACGATGTCGCCCGGCTGCGGCGTCAGCGTTGCATTCTCCGCCGGCAGGGGCCTGGCATAGGTTTGGCCCTCAATATCCGCTGACGGAACCGGGCAGGAGATCTCCGGCCCCGTCCACATCGCATGGATGCCGGCAACGACGCGCGGCTGCTCGAGATAGGCCAGCAGGAAGGCAGCGTTGTCAGGCGCCTTTTCAGGCAACAGCAACGCCGTCACGGAAAGCTTTGAACGTTCCTCAGTGATCCTGATGGCAGGCGTCATGCCCTCAATCCTTCTTTGCTTGCGGATTGGAGCTTGTCGCGCAGGAAGGCGAAAGGTCGGCTGATGTCGGCCACCAGCGCCTCGCGCGCCGCTTGCGCATCCTGCCTCGCAAGCGCTGCGACGATGCTGCGATGGTAGTGGGCGGTGTCGACCTCGCCGGCGTCGGAAAAGGCATAGATAGCAACGCGGATGCAGGGTCCTGATTGCAGCCAAAGGCTCTCGATCATCGGGATCAGCACGGCGGAACCGCAGCAGCGGTAGATCTCGAAATGGAAGCTCTGGTTGAGCGTCGCCTCGCGGTCGATATCCTTCTTGTGTTTCAGCGCCCGCATCTCGTCCCACTCGCCGAGCATGGCCTCGACCGAAGCAATCTGGCGCGGGTTCATGCGCGTGGCGGCCAGCGCGATGGCTTCGCCCTCGATCAGGGAACGGGCGCGCAAGAGATCGTCGATCCGCTCCAGCGTGATCGGCGGCACGCGCACGGAGCGGTTGGGAAGCGCTTCCAGCGCCTTCTCCGTGATCAGTCGTCCGAGCGCCTCGCGCACCGGCATGGTGCTGGTGACCAGCGCGTCGGCGAGGCCGCGGATGGTCAGCACCTGGCTCGGCTCGAAGAGGCCGCCGATCAAGGCGCGACGCAGCTCCGAATAGACGCGATCCTGCACCGTCTCGCGGCCGACCGGCGTAAGCTGGGCTGCGATCGTTTCATTGTTCCGTTCGATGGCGGCCTTCTGCATGGGAAGTCCCGGTCTTGGCCCGTTTTCGGCTTGCGGAAGAAATTAAAGCCGAATAGCGTGATCAAAGCAAGTGTGATCACAAATCAAACCAGAAGGCGGCGGTGATCGCTTTCGGCCAGAGGGTTCCATGAGTGACACAACCGCACAACAGCGGGCGGAGACCCGCACGCCGGTTCTGACGGCCAGGAACGTCGTCAGGCGCTTCGGCGGGCTCGTCGCGGTCAACAATGTCTCGTTTGACGTCCGGCCGGGTGAGATACTCGGCCTCATCGGCCCGAACGGCGCCGGCAAGACGACGATGTTCGACCTGCTGGCCGGCAGCATCCTGCCGACCAGCGGCGAAATCCTTCTCAACGGCGTGCTCGTATCAGGGGAAGCTGCCCATCGCCGCATCGGCCGCGGCCTTGGCCGCACCTTCCAGATCCCCCGGCCCTTGCCCAACCTGACGCTGATCGAAAACGTCATGCTGGCGGCGCAGGGGCAGGCCGGAGAGCGGCTGCTCGCCAATTTCCTGACACCTCGGCGGGTCGCCGCCGAAGAGCGGGCTGCCGAGACGAGAGCCATCGAATTGCTCGAGCTCGTCACGCTCGCCCGCCTGGCGCACGAACCGGCGCGCGTGCTTTCCGGCGGCCAGCGCAAGCTGCTCGAGCTCGCCCGCGTCATGATGGCCAACCCGGCGATCATCCTGCTCGATGAGCCGGCGGCCGGCGTCAACGCGACGCTGCTCGAAGTCATCATCGACCGCATTCGCGACATCAACAGAAGCGGCATCACCTTCCTGCTGATCGAGCACAATATCGACATGGTGACGCGGCTCTGCCACCGTGTGCTGGTCATGGCGAGCGGCCAGCTTCTGTGCGAAGGCAGCCCGGACGAGGTGGCACGCGACCCGCGCGTCATCGAGGCCTATCTCGGAGGCGCGGCATGAGCCAAAGGGTTCTCGATGTCCGCAATCTCGAAGCCGGCTATGAGCCAGGTGTGCCGATCGTGCGCGGCGCCTCGATCACCGTCGGCAAGGGCGAGATCGTCGTCGTTCTCGGCCCCAACGGCGCCGGCAAATCGACCTTGATCAAGGCGATCGCCGGCCTTGTCCCGATCACCGGCGGCACGGTGCTGCTGGACGGCAGCGACATCACCGCCGCACCCGCCCACACCATGGTCCGCCTCGGCCTCGCCTTCGTGCCGCAGACCGAAAACATCTTCCCGCTAATGTCGGTCGAGGACAATCTGAAGGTCGCCTGCGGCATCCTGAAGCCGCGCGAGATCCCTGCCCGCATCGGGGAAATGTATGCGGCCTTCCCCGATCTCGCCCGTCAGCGCAAGACCGTCGCCGGCAACCTTTCGGGCGGACAGCGGCAGATGCTGGCCGTCGCCCGGGCATTGATCGTCCATCCCAAGGTGCTGGTGCTCGACGAGCCGTCGGCCGGCCTGTCGCCGAAATTCGTGGCGATGGTGTTCGAGATGCTGGCCGGTATACGCATATCCGGCGTCACTATTCTGCTGGTCGAACAGAACGCCAAGGCAGCGCTTGCCATCGGCGACCGCGCCTATGTTCTGGTCGAAGGCAAGGACCGGCACGAGGGCGTCGCCTCCGAGCTCTGGAACGATCCGGTCGTCGCCGAGCTCTATCTCGGCCAGCGCCGCCTCGATCCTGAAAGAGACCGGCACTCCGGCAAAGGAAGCGCGGCATGAACCTGCAATTTGTCGTCGACGGACTGCTGGCAGGTTCGATGATCGGCCTCGGCGCCATCGGCGTGACGCTCACCTATTCGATCTTGCGCTTCTCGAACTTCGCGCACGGCGACTTCATGGCCTGGGGCGCCTATGCGACGCTCGCCGCCGTCGGCGCCATCGGCGCGATGTTCGGCAAGATCGCGCCGATCGCTCCGCTCTCCTTCGGCTGGCCGTTGATCGCCGCGGTGGTGATCGGCATGGCGATCACCGGCTTGCTGGCGTTGCTGCTCGACCTGATGCTTTTCGCGCGGCTGCGGGCCAAGGGCCAGGCGATCATCGTGGTGATGGCGAGCTTCGGCGCCTCGATGGCGCTGAGAAGCCTGCTCGAATTTATCTTCACCTCGCGTCCGACCTATTTCAGCCGGGCCATCCAGATCGCCATGCCGGTCGGCTTCGGCATTCGCATCACCCCCGACCAGATCGCGCTGCTGCTTCTGACCGCCGTTCTGGTGCTCGGCGTGCATCTCCTGATGACCCGCACCCAGACCGGCCGCTCGATGCAGGCACTGAGCCAGAACGCGGCATTGGCCCGCATTGTCGGCATCGACGTCGCCAAGGTCGTGCGCGTCACCTGGATCGTCGGCGGGGCGCTAGCCTGCGTCGCCGGCGTCATGATCGGCATTCTCATCCAGATCCGCCCATTCATGGGTTTCGACATGCTGCTGCCGATGTTCGCGGCCGCCATCCTCGGCGGCATCGGCAGCGTGCCTGGCGCCGTTCTCGGCGGCTTGATCATTGGTCTCGCCGAAGCCGGCGCAGTGCAGTTGATCGGCGCCGAATGGCGGGCGGCCGTCTCCTTCATCATCCTGATGACCGTGCTGTTCGTGCGGCCCATCGGCCTTTTCGGAGTGAGAGAACGCTGATGGATCTGCTCGGCTACGGCGCTTTCTTCCTGACCACCGCGCTGATCTTTTCGCTCGTCACGCTCGGGCTCAACCTGCAATGGGGGCTGACCGGGCTTTTCAATGTCGGGCTCGCCGGCTTTGTCGCCATCGGCGCCTACACCTCGGCGCTGCTGACCACGCCCGACGATGCCGCACGCCTCGGCGGCTTCGGCCTGCCGATCCTTGTCGGCTGGCTGGGCGCGATGGTCGTTGGCGGGGTCGCCGCCGCGATCACCGGCATCGCCACGCTGCGCCTGAGATCGGACTATCTGGCGATCACCACCTTCGGCGTTGCCGTCGTCGTGCAGCTGGTGGCGCTCAACGCCCAAAAACTGACCGGCGGCCCCTTCGGCATCGGCTTCATTCCGCGTCCCTTCGGCGGCCTCGCGGAGACGCCGTTGCTGTTCAACCTGTCGAACCTAGCCGTCGTCTCGGTGGTGACACTGATCGTCTATCTCGCGCTGGAGCATCTGTCGCGCAGCCCGTGGGGGCGCGTGTTGAAGGCGCTTCGCGAGGATGAGCGGGCCGCGATATCCCTGGGGAAAAGCGCGCGTTTCTACCGCGTCCAGGCCTTTGCCGTCGGCGGCGCCATCATGGCACTGGCCGGCGCGTTGCAGGCGCATTTCACAGGCTTCATCGCGCCGGACAATTATTTGCCGGCGCTGACTTTCCAGGTCTGGGTGATGCTGATCGTCGGCGGCTCGGGCAGCAACATCGGCGCCGTCATCGGCAGCATCCTGGTCTGGGCGATTTGGGCCGGATCGGGAGCCTTGACGAGCGTCTTGTTCTCGCCGGAACAACAGGCGCGCGCCGCCTCGCTGCAGATCGTCGCCATCGGCGTGATGCTGTGCGTCATCCTTCTGGTCAGGCCGAACGGCCTGTTTGGCGACAGGCCGCGGCGTCCAAGGTTCGGCAAGCGTGCACGCGTGGCCCCGAGCGAGAGCGGCTCATGAGCGCTGAGATCCGGCCGCACGGCATTTCCCTTTGGCATGCCGTCAGCCGCAATCGCCGTGATCGGCCCGCGCTCGAAGGCGCACTCGATGTCGATCTGGCAATTGTCGGCGGCGGGTTTTCAGGCCTTTCCACCGCGCTGCACAGCGCCGAGAAAGGCATCTCGGTCGCCGTCCTCGAAGCGGAAATCATCGCCTGGGGAGCAACCGGCAGGAATGCCGGCTTCGTCGTGCCGAATTTCGCGAAAAGAGACCCCGACGATATCATTGCCCAGCTCGGGCCAGAACGTGGCGAACGCCTCATCGATTTCGCGGCCGGCAGCGCCGACCTCGTCTTCGACCTGATCAGGCGGCACGGCATCGAGTGCGATGCCGTCCAGAGCGGATGGATACAGCCAGCCCATTCGCAGGCTGCTCTCGAAAAAACCAGATCGCGCGCCGAACAATGGGCGAGGCGCGGAAGACCGACTGTTGCGCTGGACAGGCGGGCGGTCGAAGAGCTGACCGGCGTTCGCGGTTATGTCGGTGGCTGGATGGACCGTTCGGGCGGCGTCCTCAATCCGGTCGAATATGCGCGCGGATTGGCCGACGCTGCGGAAAAAGCCGGCGCGCGCATCTTCGAGCATACGCTCGTTACATCGATCGATCGCATTGGGGATGGCTGGGTCTTGAAGACGGCGTCGGGCTCGGTACGCGCCGGAAAGGTGCTGATTGCCACCAATGCCTATGGCGGGCCGCTAAACCGCACGCTTGAGCGAACCTATTTCCCGCTGAAAATCTTCCAGATCGCGACGGCTCCGCTGCCACGCGAATACCGCACTCGCCTGCTTCCAGGCGGGCAAGGCGTCGGCGACACAAGACGCAATCTTTTCACCTTCCGCTTCGACAGCGAAAACAGGCTGATTACCGGCGGCATGCATAGTTTTGGTCCGGGCGCCGAAGCGCGGGTGCCGCAGGCGATCTGGCGGCGGCTGGCAAAACACCTCGACCTCCCGGAGATCCCACCGCTCGAATATAGCTGGTCGGGGATGGCCGCCGTCGAGCCCGACTTCCTGCCGCACCTCGTCGATCTCGGGCCCGGCCTGATCGCGGGCTTTGCCTGCAACGGACGCGGCATCGCCATGACCACGAGCATGGGCAAGGTGCTTGCGGATTGGGCTGATGGCGCGAAGCCGCAGGACTTGCCGCTGCCGTTTGCGCCGCCGTCGCCGATCCCGTTCCACAGCCTGATGCGGCATGCGCCAAACATGCTGCTTCCCCTAAGCATGCTGCGCGACCGGCTGGATGAGGCGGGCTAGTGTATGTCGCCCAAAAGTGCGCAGCGGTTTTGGGACAACGACATGCACTATGCAACGCGCAAGATTGGATAGCTCTGCCGCACTCGGCCCTTTCTTCTACCTAGACCCGCCATACTTCGGCAGCGAGGGCGACTACGACAAAGAGCTATTCGTGCAAAAGAAGGCGTCTGGAGTAGGTTCCTCGTGTCGGAGGAGACCGGAAAACTGGTCTTCGACAAAACCATTCTTGCTAATCTAGAGCAACGCTTGAAGGAGATCGATGAGCAGTTGCCGAACGCCTCGCCGAGAATGAGAGCAAAACTTGGCAATGACGGGTTGGCCATGGCGCTCGATTCCTTAAAGTATCTGCTCCGTGTATGCGAGCCGCGAGATGCCTAAGTGCTTCATCCATCCATCGGCAGCGCTGATCTTTGGCGCAATGCTGTCGATTCTGTTGGCGACGGCCCTTGCTACGCGGTCCGAAAACGCCGCGTGGCAAGCCAAAGTCGACGAGTTCCGTCAATTCAAAGGACATGCCGACATCGTCATGTTTGGCGATTCTCTCACTGCGAGTGGCCATTGGCAGGAGATGTTTCCCAGACTATCGATTATCAATCGAGGCATATCTGGCGAACGCGTCGGCAGCGCGCTCCTGAGGCTCGACCAGATTACGGCAGCGCAGCCCCGACTGGTTTTCATCATGCTCGGGATCAACGATATTCGCAGGTCAACCAGCCCCGACGACGTGGCTGCATCCTACGACAAGATCATCGATCGGTTGGCGGATGTGGAGAGCATCGTCGTCCAGTCGACGTTGCTCACGAACAGCGAGGTCCACAACGCCGCGATAAAGCGATTGAACAGTGCGCTCATCGCCCTGTGCTCAAAGGCTGCAAACTGCCGATTCGTGGATCTTAACGTGCCTCTCTCCCGAGATGGCAGCCTACGACCGGACCTCACGACTGACGGGATCCACCTCAACGGCGCCGGCTATCGGGTTTGGGAGAACCAGCTCCGGCCGATGATGGCTGCGGTTTCAGCGGAACGATAAACAATAGTCACGGATCTCCCCAACAGGAGTGTTTGACCTGTGACGTTGGGCTTTAAGGCACCGTTAACGGCCGTAGAAAGCGCGCGAGTTAGTGCCAAGTGAAGTTGCGCGGAGGTGCCAACCGACTTTGCGCGTTACAAATAGACGCTCCGCCTCAACCAAGCTCCAAGGTCGTCATCGCAAAGACCCCGGGCTGCGTGAGCTGCGGCGCTTTTCCCTTGTACATTCGAGCGGTTTCGAAGCCCGGTTGAAGACCGGCGGCCGTCAGCCGGGCTGCAAAGTCCCCGCTGGTCTCGGGAACGTCGAGATGGATATTTCCGGGTCCGGAAGCATTGGCGAGTGCGGCGAAGAGACGGCTTGCCGCGCCCAGGCTGTCGGCAAAGAGCGGGCCGATCTTGTGACCGTCCCGGCATCGGCGCGCGACGCCGTATCCCTCGATTGCGCCGTCCCTGACGATCGCAAGCGCGATGTGCGGCGGGCGCAGCCAGTGTTCCAGGAACGACCGTCTCGGAGCGGGAAAGAACCGGCTGTCGTAGCCCAAGAGATCCGCTATGAGGTCAGGGCCTATGGCACGGATGTCACTGTCGGTGCCTGCCGAAACATTCGGCGCTCCGACGAACCGGATCGTCCGGTAGACCGGCGCAAAGCCCATGCTGCGGTAGTTGGCCTGCTGTTCAACGACACCATCGAGGCCGATCGTGCGGCTGCCGAGCCGCGCCGTGCCGGCATCCCAGACCGCCTTGCCATGGCCCTCTCCGCGCCTGTCCGGCCGACAGATGTACAGGCCGATGAAGCCAAAATCGTCGCCATAGGCCACGGCCGAAATACCGGCCACCATCTCGCCATCGACAAAGGCGCCAATGAAGCCGTCGGGATCCGCCGCGTGGAACGCTGCGGCATCGCCGAGGCCGGGATTCCAGCCCTCCGCTGCCGCCCAGTCGACAAGCGTTTCCACTTCTTCAAGTGCGAGCGTTCTGATCGTTCGGGACATTGCGATCACTCGGCGGCAACTATACCGGGGGCGAAGGATTTCAAGGCGCCACGATAAGGCTTTGCCAGTGGGTTTGCATAGGCACCACGCTTGGATGTCGACAGGCCAAGCGCGATCAACGCCTCGGCCTGTTTCACGGCGGCGCCGACACCGTCGATGACCGGAACGCCGAACTCCCGCTGCAGCGCAGCCGCAAGATCGGCCATGCCGGCACAGCCGAGCACGATGGCCTCGGCGCGATCCTCCTCGAGTGCGCGCGCGATCTCGCCGCGCAGCTTCAGGATCGCGTCCGATGCCGGGTCTTCGAGGGCAAGAACCGGAATGTCGGCGGCGCGCACGCGTGCCCGCCCCGCCATGCCATAGCGCTGCACCAGCCCTTCGACCGGCACGCGCGAGCGCTCGGTCGTGGTGACGACGGTGAAGCGCTGGGCGATGAACGAGGCCGTGCTGAGCGCTGCCTCGCAGATACCGATGACCGGGATGTTGGCCATGGCGCGCGCGGCATCGAGGCCGGTGTCGTCGAAACAGGCGACGATCGCAGCCTGCGCGCCCGAGCGCTCGCCAGCGGCGATCTCGACCAGCAGGCCCGGCACGGCAAGCGCCTCGTCATAATAGCCTTCGATCGAAACCGGACCCATCGACGAGGTGACGGCGACGATTTCCGTGCCGGCGCCGGCCACGAGCCGCGCCGCCGCTGCAATGGTTTCGGTCATGCTGGCGGTGGTGTTCGGATTGACAACGAGGATCTGCACTGCGGTTCTCAAATACGTGCCCGGCGACGGCCGACATAGACGATTGCGCCGAGCGTCAGCAGGATCACCAGGAAAGAAAACACTGATGTCACCGTGCCCAGCGCATAGAGCACCGGCGTCGTCACATTTGTCGTCATGCCATAGATCTCGAGCGGCAGCGTGTTGAACGTGCCCGAGGTCATCAGCGTGCGGGCGAACTCGTCATAGGACAGCGTGAAGCCGAACAGGCCGACACCGATCAGGCTGGGCGAGATCATCGGCAGGACGACATGCGCGAAGGTCTGCCAGGACGATGCTCCGAGGTCGCGCGCGGCTTCCTCATAGGCCGGCGAGAACCGGTTGAAGACGGCGAACATGATGAGCACGCCGAAGGGCAAGGTCCAGGTCAGATGCGCCCCGAAGGCGGACGTGTACCAGGCGGGGCGAAAGCCGATCTGCTGGAAGACGACGCCAATGCCGAGCGAAATGATGATCGACGGCACGACGAGGCTGGCGACGGCCAGATAGAACAATGCGGTGGCGCCACGAAACTTTTGGCGGAAGGCAAGACCGGCAAGCAGCGACACGATAACGGTCACGATCATCACCATAAGGCCAAGGATGAAGGAGCGTTTGAAACTGCCGCCGAAATCGCCGACCGCCTGGCGCTCGAACAGATTGGCGAACCAGTGCAGCGAAACGCCGTTCAGCGGAAAGGTCAGCCCGCCATTCTCGCCCTGAAACGAAAGAATGAGAATCGCCGAAAGCGGGCCGTAGAGAAACAGCACGAAAATAGCGAAGAAGGCTGCCAGCACGTAGAATTCGAGGGAGCGCTTGTCCTGGCTCATCGCTTCACAGCTCCTTGCGGATGTCGACGATGCGCAGGATGCCGGCGACCATCAGCAACACCAGCACCAGGAGCACGACCGCGTTGGCGGCAGCCGCCGGATATTGCAGCAGCGACATCTGGTTCTTCATCATCAGCGCGACGGAGGCGCTCTGCCCGCCGGACATCACCTGCACGGTCGAAAAGTCGGCCATCACCAGCGTGACGACGAAGATGGTGCCGATCGCCATGCCGGGCTTGGCAAGCGGGATGATGACGTTCCACAACACCTGCCAGCCGGACGCGCCGGCGTCACGCGCGGCCTCGATCAGCGACTTGTCGATGCGCATCAGCGTGTTGAAAATCGGTGTCACCATGAACAGGGTGTAGAGATGCACCATGGCGAGCACCACGGCGAATTCGGAATAAAGCAGCCATTCGATCGGCTTCGGGATCAGCCCCATCTGCACCAGCGTCGAGTTGACCAGGCCATTGCGGCCAAGAACCGGAATCCAGGAGATCATGCGGATGATGTTGGAAGTCAGGAACGGCACCGTGCAGACAAGGAACAGCACCATCTGCATAGCAGTGGTCCTGATATGGAAGGCGAGGAAATAGGCGACCCAGAAGCCGATCAACAGCGTCAGCGCCCAGACGATGGCGGCGTATTTCAGCGTATTCAGATAGGTTTTCCAGGTGACCCAGGAGCCGAGCGTGTCGGCGTAGTTGGTGGTCAGGAAATCCGGGTACATCGCCGCGAAATCATAGTCCCAGAAGGAGACCACGGCGATCATCAGGATCGGCAGCAGAAGGAACGTGCCGAGGATCAGCGCCAGCGGCGTCGCCTGGAGGTAGGGGGCGAGGGTGCCGATCGAGAGCCGGCGGCGTCTGGCGGGGTTTGCGGCGGTGGTGGCTACAGGCTGGTTGAGGACCACGGTCATCTGGAACAGCCCGGGCGTGTCGCGGAGGGCCGACAATCTGGCAAGCTGTGATCCTTCGCGCCCCCCTCTGTCCTGCCGGACATCTCCCCCACTTGGGGGGAGATTGGCAGCTTCGCTGTTGGCGCCTCTTCTTGCGAAGTTGGAGATTGGCGAAAGCAGCGGCGACGGCCGATCTCCCCCCAAGTGGGGGAGATGTCCGGCAGGACAGAGGGGGGCGCGAAGGAATGCAACATCTCAGCCTTGCATCAAGCCGCGATGAATTCGTTCCAGCGCTTCACCATGTAGCGGTCCTCGTCCATGACCGAGTTCCAGCAGGCGACCTTGCCCATGCGCTCGACGAAGGAGCCGCCGTCGCGCACGGCGCCCGCCTTTTCCATGACCTTGCCGTCCGGCGCCATGATATCGCCCTTGGCGGCCTTGCCGTCGACCCAGTAGCCCCATTCGTCCTCGGACATGAACTGCTTGGCCGTGTCCATGGCGGCCGAGTAGTAGCCTTGGCGGTTGAGATAGGCGCCGACCCAGCCGGACAGGTACCAGTTGATATACTCGTAGGCGGCGTCGAGTTGGGCGCCCTCGAGATGCGCTGCCAGGCCAAGGCCGCCGCCCCAGGAGCGGTAGCCTTCCTTGAGCGGCTGGTATTTGCAGGCGATGCCCTTGGAGCGGACCGCAGCGACCGCAGGCGACCACATCGACTGGATGACCACTTCGCCTGAAGCCATAAGGTTGACGCTCTCGTCGAACGATTTCCAGAACGCGCGGAACTGGCCGTCCTGCTTGGCCTTGATCAGGAAGTCGATCGTCTGATCGATCTCCTCCTTGGTCATGTTGCCCTTGTCGGCATATTTGATGTTGCCCATGGCTTCCATGATCATCGCCGCATCCATGATGCCGATCGACGGGATGTTGAGGATGGCGGCCTTGCCCTTGAAGGCCGGATCCATGATGTCGGCCCAGGTGGTGATGTCGCGACCGACAAGGTCGGGGCGGATGCCGAGCGTGTCGGCATTGTAGATGGTCGGAACCATCGTCATCCACTGGGTCGGTTCCTTGGCGAAGGTCTTGGCGTCCTGTGCCTCGACGAAGCCGACGGTGTGCGGCGCGGTGCCCTGCGCGATGACGCTGTCGGGCGTCAGCTTGCCGGTGATGAAAAGCGGCACGATCTTGTCGTAATATTTCAGCTTCTTGACATCCATCGGCTGCATCACGCCGGAGGGATACACCTTCTTGGCAATCCAGTATTCGATGTCGGCGATGTCGTAGCTGTCCGGCTGGGTCACCGCGCGCTGGGCGGCCGCGTCGGAATCGGTCGCCGTCATCTCCAGCGTGATGCCGAGGTCGGCCTTGCACTTGTCGGCGATGGCGTTGAGGTTGGACACGCCGGTGCCAAACTGGCGCAGCGTGATCGGGTTCTGCGCCCAGATCGTCGGGAAGCCGGTGATGACGCCGGAGCCGGCGGCAAGACCGACGGCGGCGGCACCGGTCTTGAGCAACGAGCGGCGGGAAATTCCTGTCTTCTTGTCAGTGGTGTTGGTCATGTCAGTTCCCCTTTTTTGATTGGTTGTTCTGGTTCAGGAATCGAGACGGCCAAGGACGATCGCGTCCTCGGCGTCCCAGGCGATCGGCACGGCGTCGCCGACGGCAACCGGCTTGGCGAAGAAGCTGGTGTCGTCGACGATCACCGTGAAATCCTCGATACCGGCGCCGTTGACCGAGAGCTTCACGGTCGAGCCGCGGTATTCGACGTTGGAGACGATGCCGGTGAAACCGAGCCCCGCGGCCGGCGGATCGCCGATCCGCACATGGTCGGTGCGAATGGCGATATCGATCGGCCCGCCAACCGCCCTGCCCTGGCCGCTGGCCGCAAGCGAGGCGCCACCCGGCACATCGAAGACAATCATGCCATCGCGGCTACCGCTGACGCGGCCGGAGACGACGTTGTGATCGCCCATGAAACGGGCGACGAACGCGGTGGCCGGCCGCTCGAAGACGATGCGCGGATGCGCCGCCTGCTCGATGCGGCCGTCGTTCATCACCACGATCAGATCGGCGAGCGCCATCGCCTCTTCCTGGCTATGGGTGACGTGAACGAAGGTGATGCCGAGCGACGTTTGCAGCTTTTTCAGCTCGGCCCGCATCCGTATCTTCAGGAACGGATCGAGTGCCGAGAGCGGCTCGTCGAGCAGCAGCGCCTCGGGGTCGGTGATGAGCGCGCGGGCCAGAGCGACGCGCTGCTGCTGTCCGCCCGAAAGCTGCGCCGGGCGGCGGCCGGCATAGGCTTCCATCTGCATCAGCTTCAGCATGACGAGCGCCTTGGCACGGCGCTCCTCCTTGCCGACACCTTTCATCTTGAGGCTGAACGCAACATTGTCGATCAGGTCGAGATGCGGAAACAGCGCGTAGGACTGGAACATCATGGCGGTGCCGCGCCGGGCCGGCGGCAGATCGGTGACCACAATATTGCCGAGCCGCACGTCGCCGCTCGATATGCTCTCGTGGCCGGCAATCATGCGCAGCGTCGAGGTCTTGCCGCAGCCGGACGGGCCGAGCAGGCAGCAATAGGTTCCCGCGGGAATTTTCAAGCTGATGTCTTCGACGGCAGTCGTTGCGCCATAGATTTTCGAAACGGACACGATGTTGATTTCGGCGGCTTTGGACATCCGGCTTCCTCTCTGCTCAACTTAAGCAAAGCATCATGCATGCCAATTGCCCCACTTCGACCTCAAGCGATTGAAAGCTTAGGAAAATCAGGATTGCATCCGGCTGGCTGCCGAAACGGCACGCTTGTGCAATGCACAAATTATAGGCGATAGCGAGCGATTCTCGCAAAAATCGTATGCAATCTTTTCTCGCATCGTATTCACTTTGGCCCTCGTTTACGCGACCCTATTCAAGTAGAAAGGTGCAGGGACTACCATCATGAATATAGCCGACCAGACTTTCCCTGCTGTCGACAATGCCAACGAGGATCGCGCCCAGGCGATCCGCGACCAGTTGCGCGATGCGATCGTCGATCGTCGGCTGGCGCCCGGAACCAAGCTGTCCGAAGGCGAGGTCGGCACTCTGTTCGACGTCAGCCGCACCGTGGCGCGCGCGGCGCTGCAAATGCTCTCCTTCGAAGGGTTGGTGCGGACCGAGCGCAATCGCGGCGCCTTCGTCGCCAATCCGTCGCCGGAGGAAGCGCGCCAGGTTTTTGCTTCGCGTCGGCTGATCGAGCCCGGCATCGCGATCGCCGCGGTTGGGCGCATGACGCCGGCGCATGTCGTTGCGTTCAAGGCCCAACTCGATGAAGAGGGCCGCTTCATTGCCGAACGCGGACCAAGCGCAAGACGGTCGGAGATCAAGGCTTCTGGCGATTTTCACCTGCTGCTGGCGTCGGTCGCGGGAAACGTCATCCTCCAGCGTTTCATGGAGGAGCTGGTGGCGCGTTCATCGCTGGTGATCGCGCTTTATGGCCGCTCGGGCGTCTCGAGCTGTGGCCATAGCGAGCACATGAACATCCTCGAGGCGCTGGAAAATGGCAATTCCGAACGCGCCAGCGCACTGATGCTGCACCACATCGACCATATCGAGGCCGACCTCGATCTCCGCGTCAGGAGCGGTCCGGCACTCAGGCAGGCGCTCGAGTTCTGACGGTCATTCCGGAGGGACGCGAAAGACGCGCCCCTCAAAGCCGTTCGGCACGGGTTTTCAGGATCTGGTGCAGCATGTCCCGAATGCGCCGCAGCCTCGTCAACCATCTCTGGCTCATTTGCTTTCCAGTTCTGTTTGCCCACCGCGCGCCGGTTGCTTCACTCGGAAGAGGTCCCTTACTCAGAAGGCTTGGACCGCCATGGCCATTCCAACCAGCGAGGTGGCGACACCCGCGGTGCGGACCGTCGTCGGCCAACGGGCGAGCTTGAGGACGGACAAGACCCCGATCGCATGCAGCATCGATGTGCCGAGCACGAAGCCGGCGGCGTAAGCGACGCCGCTGGCGCTCTCGGGAATTTCGAGGCCGTGGGCATTGCCGTGGAAGAGGCCGAACAAGGCCGTCAGCGCTGCCGCGGCGGCCAGCGGCTGCGGCCTGGCTAGGCCGAGCATGGCGCCGAAGACGACAAGCGACAGCGCGATGCCGGTTTCAAGCGACGGCAGGCCGATGCCGGCCATGCCGAGCAAGGCTCCGGCGACCATCGCCGAGACAAAGAACAGCGGCACAAGGACAATGCTGCGGCCGCCGGCGCGGGCGCCAATCATGCCGACCGCGACCATGGCGAGCAGATGATCCATGCCGAGGAGCGGGTGTTCAAGGCCGGCGAAAAGGCCGTGGGCGTGAGGGCCGCCGCTATGGGCAAACGCCAGCGACGGTGTGAGGGCGGCGAGAGCTGAAAGGGTGCCCAGTCTTGCTAATGTTTTCATGCTTGCGAATGTTTTCATGGTTGTACCTGTTCGATGAGAGTGACGGGTTCTGGTTTCAGTGCCCGGGAACGGTGAATTGCGAAGCGGCGGAACGGTCCGCGAGGGCGCGCGCCGCGGCGAAGCCGAGAGGCTTTTGCTCACTGCCATCGTGATAGATGAAAGCGAGGCGGCGGCGGTGCGATGTCAGGCGCGCCGGCAACGGGTGATAGGCGACGCCGGTGCCGCCGACGAGCGGCATGACCGCGCCGACATCGACCAGATCCTCGGTCTCGACGCGGAGCAGATGAAGCCGCACGCCGTCCGCCGTCTCGCCGACAAACGGTATGCCGGCAAGCCGCAGAAAGCTGGACGGGTCCGGCGCCCGCGCAAAGCCTTCGAGGAAGGCGGTTTCAACAAGATCGAGGTCGAGCGTCGCTGGATCAACCGGCGGCTCGTGAGCCTGGTCGGGCGGCAGATGCGGCGTCTGCCATTGCAGCGGCTTGCCCGCGGGCCCGTTGTGGCCGAGGGCGTGCGGATGGTCGTGATGACCGTTCGGCCCGTGATGATGGTGGCCGTCGCCATGGTCATGACTGTGGTGGTGGTGATCGTCGTGCATGGTCAAAAACTCACCGGTTTGTCGATGATCGATTTATGCTTGCCGAGATTGCCGTGAGCGACCATCGAGCCGAGCGCCTCGACGACGACCCGCACGCCGAACAGCGCCGTGATGTCCGACGTGTCGTAGGGCGGCGAAACCTCGACCACTTCCAGTCCGCAAATGCCCGGCGCCGTCACCAGCCCAAGCAGCTTGAGCGCCTCGCGCGGCAGGAAGCCGCCCGGTTCCGGCCAGCCCGTGCCAGGCACGAAGCCGCAGTCGAGGCTGTCGACGTCGAAGGAGATGTAGACGGCGTCGGTGTCTTTCCACGCGAGCTCGAGCGCGATTTCCGCCGCCTTCTCAAGACCCATCTGCTCGATGTCGGCAATGGTCAGCACGTTGGTGCCGCGCTTCCTCGCCTCGGCGACGCCGTAGCGGGGAACCTGCCAGCCGCCGATGCCGAGCTGCACGAGATTGGTCGCCGAGACATTTGGCAGGTTGGTCGCCCAATACCAGGGCGTGGTGTGCATGCGCTCGTCGAGATCCTTTTCCTGGATGTCGATATGGCGGTCGAAATGGATGATGCCGATGCGCTTCGAGGTCACGTCGGCGATGCCGCGCACGCAGGGAAAGCCGATCGAATGGTCGCCGCCCAGCATGATCGGCAGCGCGCCGGACGAGGCGACATGGCTGACGCCCTTGGTGATCTGGTCGAAGCTCTTTTCGAGATTGGCGGGAATGGTGAAGACGTCGCCGGCGTCGCACAGCGTCATCTGCTCGCGCAGGTCGACACCGAGCTCATAGTTGTATGGCGTGTAGAGCGCCGAGATGCGACGAATGCCTTGCGGGCCGAAGCGGGTCCCCGGCCGGTAGGTGGTGCCGCTGTCGAAGGGAATGCCGATGACGGCGGCATCATATTTGCCGACGTCGCGGACGTTCTCGACATAGGGCGCCTTGAGAAAGGTGTTGATGCCGGCGAAATGCGGCAGCTCGCCGCGCGCGAATGTCGGGATCGACTTGTCGACGATCGACTCCGATCCCGGCAGGCCCATGTCGAGCGCCCATTGCTGCTCCTTGCGCCAGCCGCTTTCCGGCAGCTTTCCCTCGGCCTCGATGGACTTCCAGCCCTGCGTGCCGCGGGCATCGAAATCCGGGTGGTGGAAGCGTTCCCTGGCCTCCCGGGCGATGAGCCCTGCACGGCGGTGGCTGCGTTCGGGGATATTTCTGGACATTCACGGTCTCCGTTACGACGCCGTCGTCGCCATTGCTGTATCCGGCCGGGTCGTCCCGACCATCGCGGCCACCTTGGCCAAGTGATGAGAAGAAGCCCGGGTCTTGCGATCGAGCCTCAAGTCGTAGGTGATCGTCGCGCCGTAGGCCGACGGAAACTGCGGATCGTGGCGCACCTTGTCGAAGACCAGCACGCGGGTGCCGAGCTTGAAGGCCTCGCCGATATCGTGGGTGACCATCACCACCGTCATGCCGTGCTCGGTCCAGAGCTCGGTGAGCAGCTCGTGCATCTCGACGCGGATGCCCGGATCGAGCGCACCGAACGGTTCGTCGAGAAGCAGTATCTGCGGCCGGCCGAGCAAGGTCTGCGCAATCGCAAGCCGCTGCTGCATGCCGCCGGAGAGCGATGCCGGATACAGGTCGCGCGCATGGGCAAGCCCGACCCGTTCCAGCATGGTCTCGGCCTCTTGCCTGGCGTTTGCGCGCCTGGCGCCGAAGACGCGGCCAAACAGCCCGCCCGAGCGAAAGTCTTCGACAAGCAGCAGGTTCTGGATAGCGGTCAGATGGGGAAACACCGAATAGCGCTGAAAGACGATGCCACGCTGCGGCGTCGGCTCTGGGACGATCGGGCCATCGCCGACGATGACGACGCCACTGCTCTGCTGCTCCTGGCCGAGCAGGATGCGCAGGAACGTCGATTTTCCGCAGCCGCTGGCGCCGACCAGCGACAGGAATTCGCCGGCTTCGGCAGTGACGTTGACCCGCTCGAGCACGCGGGCATCGCCGTAGCTCTTTTCCAGCCCATGGACGACGATGCGGCTCATCTGGCCTCCACGGGATGCGCCCAAGGGGAGACCGCCCGCGACAGCCGCACCAGCAGCCAATCGGTGATGACGGCAAGCAGCGTGATCCAGGCGACATAGGGCAGGATGACGTCCATCGAGAGATAGCGGCGGACGAGGAAGATGCGGTAACCCAGCCCTTCGGTCGAGGCGATGGCTTCGGCGGCGATCAGGAACAGCCAGGCCGGCCCGAGCGCCAGCCGCACGCAGGTGATGAGGCGCGGCATGACTTGCGGCAGCACCAGCCGCAAGACCATGGTCCAGCTGTTGCCACCAAGCGTCTGTGCCTTGGCCACCAGTTCGGACGGCAACTCCATCACCCGGTTGGCGATGTCGCGCACCATCACCGGCGCGACGCCAAGGGCGATCAGCGTGATCTTGGCCGTTTCGCCGAGGCCGAGCGCGATGAACAGGATCGGCAGCAGCGCCAGCGGAGGGATGACGCAGACCACGGTGACGAACGGCAGCAGGAAGGCCCGCACCCGTGGAATGAAGCCGATGGCGACGCCGAGCGAAAGCGCCGCGAAGGTGGCAACACCCACGCCGGCGAACAGCCTGAGGAGACTGGCATAGGTGTCGACCCACAGGATGAGATCGCCCGAGCGTTTGTCCGGAACCGTGGCAAGGTCAAGAAAGGCCGACCACATCTGTGCCGGCGAAGGCAGCAGCTTATCGCTGGGATTGACCGCCAGTCGTTGCGCCGAGGCGATCAGATAGGCGATCGCCACGAACAAGAACGGCAAGCCGCCGAGGAACAAGGCGCTGCCGCGCGAGACCTTCGCATTGATCATGCGAAGGCGCACCTTCGGCCTTGGCCGGGAAGGACGCGTGGTGCCCTCCCCACCCGCTTCGGAGACTGTATTCATGTCGCTCGGTCCCCTGGCCAACATGTCGTGTCAGGGTGTTGCGGTTGCGGCCTCGGCCATGAAGGCTGGATCGAAACGCAGCTTGACGTTGTTGGCGTCGCCCAGCGTGGATCCGTCGGGAAAGCTCATGCCGATCACGTCGACACTCGCCGCGTTGGTGCCGAGGATGCCGTGGCTGAACAGGAAGTTGCGGACCAGATCCATCGTCTTCGGCAATTCGGCGCCGTTGGTGAACTCGACCGCCTTGGCGGGGTCGAAGAACATCGCCGTCGAGGCGAGCTGCGCGTCGAAGCCGGCGAGGTCCGTGCCGGACGCCTTGGCCATCTCCTCCTTGGCTGCCTTGCCTTCCGGCGTGTCGGAGGTCATCAGGTCCATCGCTTCGTACCATGCGCCGACAAGCGCCTTGCCCAGCGCTGGATTGTCCTTCAGCGTCTCGGTGTTGACGACCATCATGTCGATGATCTCGCCGGGAATCTGCGAGGAATCGAACACTTTGCGAGCACCCGGCATGGCGGCGATCTCGGAAACCAGTGGGTTCCAGGTGACGACGGAGGTGACGTCGCTGGTGCCATAGGCGGCGACCATGTCGGCGTCGGATGTGTTGACGACGGTGATGTCCTTCTCGGCGAGCTTTACCGTGTCCAGCGCCCGCGCCAGCAGGTAATGCGAGACGGAGAGCTCGACGAGATTGACCTTCTGGCCGGCAATGTCGGCGAGCGCGGACTTGTCCTTGAGGATCACCGCATCATTGCCGTTGGAGAAGTCGCCGATGATCACGGCGGTCGTGTCGACGCCGCCGCCAGCGGGGATCGACAGCGCGTCCATGTTGGTCATCGAACAGCCGTCGAAGCCGCCGGCGGTGTACTGGTTGATGCTTTCGACATAGTCGTTGATGCGGGTGATCTCGACATTGATGCCGTATTTGTCGGCCCATTTCTTCATGATGCCGCTGTCTGAGAGATAGCCCCACGGCATCCAGCCGACATAGATCGACCAGCATATCTTGAAGTCTTTCTTGGGCGCCGCGTCGGCGGCGGAAATCATGGGAAGGCTGAGTGATGCGGCTAGGATGATTGCGGCCAGCTTGCGAAGCATTGCGTACCCCTGTTCGCGATCCGGATTGCGTCCGGACTTTATGTTGGGGTTTACGGAGCGCGCATCCGGGAGAGGTTCGCGCCAGCAAACCCGTGCAGGGTTCTCCCGGGATTTTGGCCCGCCGTGTTCCGCCGGATGCCTCAGTGCACCCCTGGCGGTCGCATCTCTTGGACCAGCACCGCTTTGTCGCGGCCGGAACCCTAGACGCTCTGCACATCACCAACGATGCAAGGAGCATGCCAATGCCGAATTATGCCAAAAGGCCGGCATCTGTGGGCCTGTGCGGCTTCGAGCATTCGCACGAGTGACGCGAAAATCATCGCATCGCCGACGGATTGGGCAGTTTGCCTGATTGCTAGTGGTCCCGCTTGACATAAGAGTCCGACGGGAGATTCTCTTTGACGCGTGCGACTCGATGCCTACTCACTGGGGGAGGCCAGCGAGACGGAGGCTCTCAGCGAGGTATTGGACGTGCGGACCACGCTGGGCGGTTATCTCTAGCCAGGACCTCACAGTAAAGCTTGGGCTTTCCGCCAGTATGCCTGCCACCACCCGTCGCGCTTCTTCAACTAGCCCGAGGCGAGCGTACGAGGCGGCGAGCACCCGCCGCACGAATGGAGGAGGTTCTGGATGTTCTCGCATGGCGCGGAGAGACCATTCCAATGCCATCTCGTGCCTTCTTGCCGCAAGGTGGCACTCAGCAATCGAGGCATGAAAAAGGTACAACAGCGGGTCGAACGGGCTCAATCGCATTGCCCTTTCCAACGAAGGGATCCCATCAAGTCCGATCCAGGAAGTCACCCAACCTTTTGCTGCCCAGGCCTGTGCGGAATTATGGTCGATTGCCAACGAGCGCTCGATCAGCTCGAGAGCGTGTTCATGTTCGTGTACGACACTTGCGAGCGCCGTAGCGGATGCCCACAGTACGGCTGGATCTTCCATATCGAGCTTGAGCGCTTCCCTGGCAAACCGAACACACAACTCCTGCTGGTCGGGCCGCCAAGAACGCCAACCCGAATTCTTGCTGAACATCAAAGACCAGGCCGCCATCGCGTAGGCATACGCATAAGAAGGATCGATAGCGGTTGCTTTTAGAAGGAGATCGTGGGCGATTGCACTCCTTTCGGGCGACCCTGACCAGGCATGCGGCAGGGCACGCAGAACAAAGTCGTAAGCAGTCAAATCTTCGGTTCGCTTTCGCGACGTGCGATCGATTTCCGCTCGCTGAAGCTTCGGAGCGATCGCACCGACCACGCTCTGGGTCACCCCATCTTGCAGTTCGAATACGTCTTCGAGACTGCCATCGAAGCGATCAGCCCAGACATGATTCCCGCTTTCCGCCTCGATGAGCTGTCCCGTGATCCTGACCCGATTGCCCGCCTTGCGGACACTCCCTTCCAGCACGTAACGCACGCCGAGTTCGAGCCCGACCTGCTTCACATTGACCGCTTTGCCTTTGTAGGCGAAACTCGAATTCCGCGCGATCACGAAGAAGCTGCGCACCCGAGACAGCGCCGCTATGATGTCCTCCACCATGCCGTCGCTGAAATACTCCTGCTCCGGATCGCCGCTCATGTTAGTGAACGGCAGAACGGCAATCGACGGCTTGTCGGGAAGCGCCAAGGCAGGCCGCGCCATCGCCGCTTCGCGGTCCGGCCGCAGTCGGTAGATCCGCACCCGCTCGGCGATGTTCTTGAGTTGCTGCTCGCCGAGATCATCGAATCCGAGCTTCACCTTGCCCCGGACGTGGTTGAAGACAGTGCGAGAGACGACGATGCTCCCAGCATCGGCCAAGGCCTCGAGCCGAGCCGCGATGTTGACTCCATCACCATAGAGATCGCTGCCTTCGACCATCACGTCGCCCAGGTTGATTCCGACGCGCAGCACAATCCGGGAATCTTCGGGCACGTCGGCGTTGGCAGCCGCCATCGCGTTCTGGAGCTCGACCGCGCATTGGACAGCATTCACGGCGCTGGCAAATTCCACCAGCACCCCGTCACCCATCAGCTTGACGATGCGGCCATTATGCTTGGCGAGCAGTGGCTGTAGGATGTCTTTGCGACGGGACTTGATGGCAACAAGGGTCCCAGCCTCGTCCCGCTCCATGAGGCGGCTGTAGCCGACCACATCGGCTGCCAATATCGCAGCAAGGCGGCGTTGGACGCGTTCTTCTGCCATGTCATGCATCAGCCTTCGGAGGCCCACGGGACCGGGATTGTATTGGGGGCCACGCTGCGAGTCCATTGGGCGAGAGTCTGCGATGGGGTGGGTCGGAAAACGTCTTCCACATCGGGTACCAAGCGTCAGATTTTTCACTTGTAGGAAGACACTCCGATCGAAACCGTCGCCGGTTTCATCGGGTCAACCGCGGCAAAGACGGCGCTCGCCTCGCTGACGATGGAAACATGATCCTTGGCTGCCTGTCCTGCGGCGGCGCCATCGCCGCGCATGATCGCGGTAACGATGACGTCGTGTTCCTGCCAGGATTTGGCCAGCCGGCCCGGCAGCATGAATTGCGCGCGCCGGAACGGCGCGAGGCGGCTTCGGGTCATGACGGTCAGTTCATAGATGTGCTTGCTGTGCGCGCCGCGATAGAGCCGGGTGTGGAACTCGGTGTTGAAATACTCGTAGTCCTCCTCCGCAGCCAACTGCACAAGGCGCGCTGAAGCCTGATGCTCGACCTCGAGCGCGCGGCGCTCGCCGGCGGTCATGCGCTCGGCCGAGAACCGCGCGCAGATCGCTTCAAGCTCGGCCATGCTCTCGAACATCGAGGCGAGATGCTCCTGCGTCACCACGGCGACGGTGGCGCCACGGTTGGGCCGCCTTTCGACCAGCCCCATGGCGCTCAGCCGGCCAAGCGCCTCCCTGACGGGGGTGCGCGACACGTCGAAGCGGGCAGCGAGTGAGGCCTCGTCGAGCTTTTCGCCGGGGCGCAGGAAGCCGGTGACGATCCGGTCACCGATCGCCCTCACCATCTGATCGACGGTCGTGCCCGACCTGATCAAGCTGCGCTTCCCCGACAATTCTCCTCCGTCCAGTCTGTTCGCGGCTATGCGGCAAGCGGCTCGCCGGCCAGTTTCGACTCGGGCGCGCCTCTCTATGCCTCTATTTTAATCTACATGTCAAACTGGCTATTTGAAAGGCAAAAAGTGTATGCAATTGCCTTTCGCTTGAGCAGGGCGGCTCGGCACATCCGCTGATTTCATTGAATAAATTTTATCTTTTGAACTGGCACACCGATTGCATGCACTTTCGTGAGAAGGGAATTAATCGACCCGGAAAAGGGTCCAACAGGGAGCATTCACATGACCGAGAGATTCATGCTTAGCCGCCGCGATCTGCTCAAGACCTCCGCCGCCGGAGCGGCGCTCGGTCTGGCCTCGGCGTCATTTCCGATCAGCAGGGCGTTCGCCGCGGCCGCCACTGTCGGCTTCATCTATGTCGGGCCGAAGGACGACTACGGCTATAACCAGGCGCATGCCGAAGGTGCCGCGACATTGAAGGCTATCGAGGGCATCTCCGTTGTCGAGGAGGAGAACGTCCCCGAGACGGTCGATGTCCAGAAGACGATGGAATCGATGATCAACCTCGACGGCGCCTCGCTGATCTTTCCAACCTCGTTCGGCTATTTCGATCCGCACATGCTGGCAATGTGCGCGAAATTCCCCGACGTTCAGTTTCGCCATTGCGGCGGCATGTGGAACAAAGACAAGCATCCGATGAATGCCGGTTCCTATTTCGGCTATATCGGCATGGGCCAGTATCTCAACGGCGTCGCCGCCGGTCATGCCACCAAGACCAAGAAGATCGGCTTCGTCGCGGCAAAACCCATTCCGCAGGTCCTGCTCAACATCAATTCCTTCCTGCTTGGCGCACGCTCGGTCGATCCGGCCATCACCTGCCAGGTGATCTTCACCGGCGAATGGTCGCTGGCCGTCAAGGAGGCGGAAGCCACCAACGCATTGGTCGATCAGGGTGCCGACGTCATCACCTGCCATGTCGACAGCCCGAAAGTGGTGGTCGAAACGGCGGCGGGGCGTGATGCCTTCGTCTGCGGTTACCATGCCAACCAGAGCCCGCTGGCGCCCGAAAAATATCTGACCGGCGCGGAATGGAACTGGGCAAAGGTCTACAAGATGTTCGTCGACGAC
>NZ_RZTA01000049.1:0-40556 GCF_004023115.1 Mesorhizobium sp. M6A.T.Cr.TU.017.01.1.1 | reverse complement strand
CAGGAACCAAGGAAATGCGATCGGCGCAATCACATAGAAATTGACGAGCCACAAGGCGAGGCCAAAGACGCTGCCGAGACCAATGAAGGCGGCGGATCCTCGCAGCATTGAGGCAATCTCCCCGAACACGATACCGTAGATGATGGCCAGGATCATATGCACGATCACGCCGGCAATGCTGGCCGTCAGGAGTGAATAGCCGGGATCGAGAGCTTCCGGTCCAAGCGCGATGGCGCCGATCATGCGCAGGGGCATGAAGAACGCATCCGCCCCCATCATGAACGCACTCGCCGTCATTTCGAACGCCGCAAAGACAAGGCCTGCGACAATGCCCGCAACGGCCCCCTGCTGGAGTCCCCATCGGATGTCGCGTGGCGTCACTGGTGTATGGATGTAATCACGGTAAGCCATGATACTGCTCCCTTCTGGAACGCAGACTCCTCCATAAAACCAATGCGGCATACGCGTCGGCGGTTCCGGGCGTTCGGTACAGTTCACGCGGATTTGATTGAAGTTGAGGTTTCTCAGGCCGGGCGGGCTCGAGCGGGTGCAGCAATAGAGCAACAGACTTTCCGCCAGATACTACAGTACGCCTCGCCTCAGGCCGCCAGCACCGCCGCATCCAACCCGCGAATAATCTTCGCCAGTTCCACACACTCGTCATGGCGTACTTTGTTGCGCCGCCAGGCGAGGCAGATTGTGCGCTGCGGCATCGGTTCCTGGAATGGCACGATCTTCAGATCGGGGATAGTGCTGGCCGGTCCTGCCGCCATTTCCGGGATGAGCGTGACGCCGAGCCCGTGTGCCACCATCTGCAGCAACGTCGTCAGGCTGGTCGCGCCATAGCTTGCCATTGCCACCGGCCGCACGCTGCCGCAGACGGCAAGCGCCTGTTCGCGCAGGCAATGGCCTTCCTCCAGCAGCATCAGCCTTTCCAGCGCCGGGCTTTCCGGCGGAACCGGCGGCGAGGCGAAAGCGGGATCGCCGGCCGGCACGGCAAGGAAGAACCGGTCGGAGAACAGCGCCTCGGTGATCAGCCCGGGCTGATCGAGGGGAAGGGCGGCGATGAAGGCGTCGAGTTTTCCCAGAGCGGTGTCCTCGACCAGCGACGCGGTCACCGCTTCGCGCAATTCGAGTTGCAAGGCCGGAAAATGCCGTTTCAGCTCCGGCAGCACATGCGGCAGGAGATAGGGCGCCACCGTCGGGATGATGCCGAGCCGGAAGCGCCCTTCCATGGCGGGACGCCCGCGCCGGGCCGTGGTCTCGATCTCGCGGATATCGGCAAGAATACGCTCGATGCGCGGCAGCATGGCCTGCGCCTCGTCGGTCATCCGAACCGATTTACCGCCGCGCTCGAACAGCCGGCAGTTGAGACGCAGCTCCATCTCGGCGATCTGCGAAGACAGCGCCGGCTGGCTGACGCCGGCGAGCTTCGCGGCGCGGCCGAAATGCAGCGTCTGTGCCAGCGCCTCGAAATATTGCATCTGGCGGACTGTGAGACCTATCATAAGGAAAACCTATCGCAACAAACAGGAAAGGCAATTTGTTTTTATCGGCAATGCGGCCTAGTCTGGAACCATTCCAGAATGGCGTGGCTCAAGGCCCGTCCGGAAAATCAACAAATCCCGGAAAATCTAAATCCGGAAAAATCCACAAATCGGAGAGAACGATGGACGCAAAAACCGACGACAACAGCGCTGGCAAATGCCCGGTCGCGCATGGATCGGCCCGCAGGTCCAACCGTGACTGGTGGCCAAACCAGCTCGACCTTGCCGTTCTCCACCAGCAGTCGAGCCTCTCGGACCCGATGGGCGAGGACTTCGACTACGCCAAGGAATTCAAGAGCCTCGATCTCGACGCGGTGATCAAGGACCTGCATGAGGTGATGACCGATTCGCAGGATTGGTGGCCGGCCGATTTCGGCCATTACGGCCCGCTCTTCATCCGCATGGCCTGGCACAGCGCCGGCACCTATCGCATCGGCGATGGCCGTGGCGGCGCCGGCGCCGGCCAGCAGCGCTTCGCACCGCTCAACAGCTGGCCGGACAACGCCAATCTCGACAAGGCACGCCGACTGCTGTGGCCGGTCAAGCAGAAGTACGGCAGGAAGATCTCCTGGGCCGACCTGTTGATCCTCACCGGCAACGTCGCACTGGAATCGATGGGCTTCAAGACGTTCGGCTTTGCCGGCGGACGCGCCGATGTCTGGGAGCCCGAGCAGGACGTGGATTGGGGGTCGGAAACCAAGTGGCTCGGCGACGAGCGCTATTCCGGCGACCGCGAACTTCGGGGCCATCTCGGCGCTGTGCAAATGGGCCTGATCTACGTCAACCCGGAAGGACCGAACGGCACGCCCGATCCGTTGGCCTCGGCACGGGACATCCGTGAAACCTTCGCCCGCATGGCCATGAACGACGAGGAAACCGTCGCGCTGATCGCCGGCGGTCACACCTTCGGCAAGACCCACGGCGCCGGTGATGCATCGCTGGTGGGGGCTGAGCCGGAAGGCTCCGGCATCGAGGCGCAGGGCCTCGGCTGGTCGAGCAAGCACGCCACCGGCATTGCCGGCGACGCCATCACCTCGGGCCTCGAAGTGACCTGGACCACGACGCCGACCAAATGGAGCAACAACTTCTTCGATAATCTGTTCAATTACGAATGGGAACTGACCAAGAGCCCGGCCGGCGCCCATCAGTGGACGCCGAAGGGCGGCGCCGGTGCAGGCTCCGTGCCGGACGCGCACGATCCGTCGAAGCGCCGCGCGCCGGCGATGCTGACCACCGATCTCGCGCTGCGGGTCGACCCGGCTTACGAGAAGATCTCGCGGCGTTTCCATGAGAATCCGGATCAGTTCGCCGACGCCTTCGCCCGCGCCTGGTTCAAGCTGACCCATCGCGACATGGGTCCGTTTGTCCGCTATCTCGGCCCGCTCGTGCCGAAGGAAGAGCTGATCTGGCAGGACCCTATCCCGGCCGTCGATCACGAACTGATCAGCGAGCAGGACATCGCCTCGCTGAAGGCGAAGATACTGACCTCTGGCCTGTCCGTTTCCGAACTGGTCTCAATTGCCTGGGCCTCGGCCTCGACGTTCCGCGGTTCCGACAAGCGCGGCGGCGCCAACGGCGCGCGCATCCGCCTGGCGCCGCAGAAGGACTGGGACGTCAATCAGCCGACCGAACTGTCGAAGGTGCTTGCGCAGCTCGAAGGCGTCCAGAGCGAGTTCAACGCCGGGCAGACAGGCGACAAGAAGGTCTCGCTTGCCGACCTGATCGTTCTCGGCGGCGTCGCCGCGGTCGAGAAGGCAGCCAAGGACGCCGGCCATGACGTGGAGGTGCCTTTCACGCCAGGCCGCATGGACGCCTCGCAAGAGCAGACGGACGTCCAGTCCTTTGTCGCGATCGAGCCAAAAGTCGATGGCTTCCGCAATTATGTCAGGGGCAAGCAGCCGATGTCGGTCGAAGCGATGCTGGTCGATCGGGCGCAGCTGCTGACCTTGACGGCGCCGGAGATGACGGTGCTCGTCGGCGGGTTGCGGGTGCTCGGCGCCAATACCGGCAAGTCGAAGTACGGGGTGTTCACCGACAGGCCGGGCACGTTGACCAACGATTTCTTCGTCAACCTGCTCGGCATGAACACGGTCTGGGATCCGGCCGCCGGCTCCGATGAAGTCTATGAAGCGCGCGACCGCAAGACCAAGGCAGTCAAGTGGACCGGCACCCGCGCAGATCTGATCTTCGGCTCGCACGCGCAGTTGCGTGCGCTTGCCGAGGTCTACGGGTCGGCGGACGCCGGGCAGAAGTTCGTTAGGGATTTCGTCGCGGCCTGGACCAAGGTGATGAACCTCGACCGCTTCGACCTCGCTGCCTGATCCAGGCACAAGGATTTCTGGACGCAACAAAAAAGCGCGGGCCGTGGCCCGCGCTTTTTGCGTATATTCAGGCTTCGAAAATCAGTCTTTCTCGAAGATGCGGGTCTTGGCGACCACGCCGGCGATGGCGCCGCCGATCAGTGGTGCGACGATGAACAGCCAGAGTTGGCCGATCGCGGCACTTCCCGAAAACAGCGCCGGGCCGATCGAGCGGGCCGGATTGAGCGACGTGCCCGTCACCGGAATAATGGCGAAGTGCAGCCCCGCCAGCGTCAGGCCGATGACGAGGCCGGCAAAGGCTGTCGTGTGGCTGCCGCTGGTGACGCCGAGGATCACCGTCACGAAGGTGAAGGTTCCGATCAGCTCCCACAGGAACGCCGAGCTGACGCCCCATTTCGTCGCATCCCAGCCATTAGCGCCGAAGCCGCCGGTGTGTCCGCCGACCTGTCCGGAAACGATGATCCACAGCGCCAGCGACGCGATGATGGCGCCGATGATCTGCGCGATCCAATAGGGGATGACGTCCTTGGCCTGCATTCGGCCTGCGAGGAACACGCCGAGTGTCACCGCCGGGTTGAGATGCGCGCCCGAGATCGGGCCGATCGCATAGGCAGCCGCAATCAGGCCGATGCCGAATGCAAGACCGATGCCTTCCTGGCCGAGCGGCAGCGCGCCGCCGAAGCCGCCCGTCACCACCGAGGCCGTGCCGATGAACACCAGTAGAAATGTTCCTAGAACTTCCGCCAGATAAGTCTTCATTGCCCTCTCCTCGTAATTTCCCGCCGATCCGCTTGCAGTTCTTGGCGAATCACGCAGCGAAAGAGTATCGCAACTTCAAAAGTTTGGAAGCACAAGCATTGCGCCGACTACAGCGCCGCGCGTCCATTGGGACGCGCAAAGGACGCTGTAGCACTTTGATTTTGCGCATAATCCCCAGCCGAAAATCCATTCCGATTTTCGGGGTCATGCGCTAGAGCTGTGGGTGCCAGCATATCTGCGCTCGATCTGGTGTCCGGGACTCTCCCCGCTTGTGTGCGCCAGTCGCGCGCTTTAGAGCAGGGCGGAAGTAATTTGCTGGGTAACGGAATAAGAAGATGCGACTGGGCGGACGGCTGGCGGCGGCCATCGAAGTGCTGGAGGATATCGGCCGACGGCACCGGCCGGTGGCCGATGCGCTGAAGGACTGGGGCCTGTCGCATCGCTTCGCCGGCGGCGGCGACCGCGCTGCGATCGGCAACATCGTCTATGACGCGCTGCGTCGGAGGCGCTCGGCCGGCTTTTTGCTGGGCGAGGACACGCCGCGCGCCGTCGGCTTCGGTGCTCTGCTGCTCGAATGGAACCAGACCGCACAGTCGCTGAACGAAGCGCTCGACGGCGACAAATTCGCGCCGCCGCTGCTCAATGCCGACGAGCTGAAGGCGGTCGCCCATAGCAGGCTTGCCGATGCGCCGCCCGCGGTGCGCGCCGACATTCCGGACTGGTGCGAACCGCTTTTCGAACGGGCCTTCGGCGCCAACTGGGTCGATGAAGGCGCTGCACTTGCGACGCGTCCGCCGCTCGACCTCAGGGTCAACACGCTGCGGGCCGATCGCAGCAAGGTGCTCGCCGAACTGACCGAGACCGATGCCAAGCCTGCACGGATCGCGCCGCACGGCATCCGCATCCCGCCGATCGCAGGCGACGGCAGGCACCCGAACGTCCAGGCGGAACCGGCCTTCCAGAAGGGCTGGTTCGAGGTTCAGGACGAAGGCTCGCAGATCGCTGCCACGCTGGCTGGCGCGGAGGCGGGGATGCAGGTCCTCGACTTTTGCGCCGGCGCCGGCGGCAAGACGCTGGCACTTTCGGCGGCGATGGACAATCGTGGCCAGGTGTTTGCCCATGATGCCGAAAAGGCGCGGCTGGCGCCGATCTTCGACCGCATCCGCCGCTCGGAAAACCGCAACGTGCAAATCGTCACCAAGCCGACGGAGCTCAGCACCCTCTCGGGCCACATGGATATCGTCCTGGTCGACGCACCGTGCACCGGCAGCGGCACCTGGCGGCGCCGGCCCGATGCCAAATGGCGGCTGACGCAGAGACAGCTCGATGCACGCAAAGGCGAGCAATCGGCGATCCTCGACGCGGCCAACGCCTTCGTCAAACCGGGCGGGCTGCTGGTCTATATCACCTGCTCGGTGTTCGACGAGGAGAATGGAGAACAGGTCGTAGCCTTCCAGGATCGCAACAGCGACTTTATTCCAGTCGATCACCGCCAGCTCTGGGACAGCCGCTTTCCGGGCCACGAGGCGGCCGCGCGTATCGGGGCCGCAGGCGGCATTTCGCTGTCGCCGGCGCTGAGCGGTACCGATGGGTTTTATTTCTGCGCGCTGCGCAAGGGCGGCTGAACCTTGCCAGCGGACTTGATTGTTGCAGTGCAGCAATAGCGATTGCCTGCCGCTCATGCCTCTGCAATAAGCTTTTCAGACAGGAGCGCGACAAGCCATGGCTGCAAAGATCGTACCCGCCCCCGACTATGAGGATCGCGTCAGGACGTCCTTCGCGCGGCAGAACGCCATGATGACCATCGGCGCCGAGCTGACGCTGGTGACGCCCGGCATCATCGAGATCGAGATGCCCTATTCGACGGCGCTGACCCAGCAGCATGGCTTCCTCCATGCCGGCGTCATTTCGACGGCGCTGGACTCGGCCTGCGGCTATGCGGCATTCTCGCTGATGCCGGAGAACTCCGGCGTGCTGACCATCGAGTTCAAGGTCAACCTGCTGGCGCCGGGCCGGGGCGAGCGCTTCCTGTTCCGCGGCTCGGTGACAAAGCCCGGCCGCACCATCATCGTCGCCGACGGCCAGGCCTATGCCTTCGCTGTCGACGGCGAGGCCAAGCTGATCGCCACTATGACCGGAACGATGATGACGGTGGTCGGTCGCGATGGCATCGAAGGCTGATCCGATGCGCAAGGCTGTCAGGATTGCGGGTAGGGACGTCCTCTTCGTGATGGCGGCGCAGGCCGAATACGGTCCGCATCTGCAGCGGCTTTTCACGCCTGTCATGACAGGAGTGGGGCCGGTCGAGGCCGGCGTCAGGCTGGGTGCCGAACTGTCATGGCTGAAGTCTGAAAAGGCGCTGCCGGACCTCGTCGTGTCGCTCGGTTCGGCGGGCAGCCGGACGCTGGAGCAGGCGGAAATCTATCAGGCCGTTTCGGTCGCCTACCGCGACATCGACGCCTCGCCATTGGGTTTCGAGAAGGGCGCGACGCCGTTTCTCGACCTGCCGGTGACCGTGCCGCTGCCGTTCAGGATTCCTGATATAAGACAGGCGACGCTGTCGACCGGCGCGGCGATCATTTCCGGCAGCGCCTACGATGCGATTGCGCAGGACATGGTCGACATGGAGACCTTCGCCTGCCTGCGTGCCTGCCAACTGTTCGGCGTGCCACTCGTCGGCCTGCGCGGCATTTCCGACGGGGCGGCCGATCTCAGGCATGTCGGCGACTGGAAGGAGTATCTCCACGTCATCGACGAGAAGCTGGCGGATGCGGTCATGCGGCTCGAACAGGCGATCGGGTCCGGCGCGCTGGAATTCGGACCATCGCATGAGGACGCGAAATCGGATTGAGAGCCGCCTCTCAGCCCATTGCGCCGACTCGTTTCTTTCTCTAAACGCTCGCCATGAAGATAGCCAATCATCCCGACACCGTCCTGATTGTCGATTTCGGCAGCCAGTTTACGCAGCTCATCGCCAGGCGCATCCGCGAGGCCGGCGTGTTTTCCGAGATCGTGCCGTTCCAGTCGGCCGAAGCGGCGTTCAAGCGCATCAAGCCGAAGGCGGTGATCCTGTCCGGCGGCCCGGCCTCGACCGGCGACATCGGCAGCCCGCGCGCGCCGCAGATCGTCTTCGATGCCGGTGTGCCGGTGCTCGGCATCTGCTATGGCCAGATGGCCATGTGCGTGCAGATGGGCGGCGTCGCCGAAAGCTCCGACCATCGCGAATTCGGTCGCGCCTTCGTCGAGATCCAGAAGGACAGCCCGCTGTTCGAGGGCCTGTGGGCGCCCGGCCAGCGCCATCAGGTGTGGATGAGCCACGGCGACCGCGTCATCTCCTTGCCCATGGGCTTCGAGGTGTTCGGAAAATCGGAAGGCTCGCCCTTCGCCATCTTCGGCAATATCGAGCGCAAGATGTACGGCATCATGTTCCACCCCGAAGTGGTGCACACGCCGGACGGCGCCCGGCTGCTCCAAAACTTCGTCCACAAGATCGCCGGCATCGAAGGCGACTGGACCATGCGCGCCTACCGCGAGCACGCGGTCGAGACGATCCGTAAGCAGGTCGGCAAGGGCAAGGTCATCTGCGCGCTTTCGGGCGGCGTCGATTCCTCGGTCGCAGCACTCCTGATCCACGAGGCGGTCGGCGATCAGCTTACCTGTATCCTCGTCGACCACGGGCTGATGCGCAAGGACGAGGCTGCTGGCGTGGTGGAGATGTTTCGCCAGCACTACAATCTGCCGCTCATCCTTGTCGACGCTTCGGACCGTTTTATCGGCGCGCTCGAAGGCGAGTCGGACCCGGAAAAGAAGCGCAAGACCATCGGCCGGCTGTTCATCGAGGTGTTCGAGGAAGAGGCCGAGAAACTCGGCGGCGCCGATTTCCTGGCGCAGGGCACGCTCTATCCCGATGTCATCGAAAGCGTCTCCTTCACCGGCGGCCCCTCGGTGACGATCAAGTCGCACCACAATGTCGGCGGCCTGCCCGAGCGCATGAACATGCAGCTCGTCGAGCCGCTGCGCGAACTGTTCAAGGACGAGGTGAGGGCGCTCGGCAAGGAGCTCGGCCTGCCCGAAAGCTTCATCGGCCGGCATCCGTTTCCAGGTCCCGGTCTCGCCATCCGCTGCCCGGGCGGCATCTCTCGCGAAAAGCTGGAGATACTGCGCGAGGCCGACGCCATCTATCTCGACGAGATCCGCAAGGCCGGCCTCTACGACGCCATCTGGCAGGCTTTCGTTGTGCTGCTGCCGGTGCAGACAGTCGGCGTGATGGGCGATGGCCGCACCTATGAATTCGTCTGCGCGCTGCGCGCCGTCACCTCGGTCGACGGCATGACCGCGGATTTCTACCACTACGACATGGCGTTCCTGGGCGCCGCCGCCACCCGCATCATCAACGAGGTGCGCGGCATCAACCGCGTCGTCTACGACGTGACCAGCAAGCCGCCCGGCACAATCGAGTGGGAGTGAGGGATAAAAACGGCGGCAATAGCGTAGTTTCGGCGGTGCTTTTCGCCTCCGCTTAATTGCCGCTCCCATCCGTCTTTCACTTCCATTGAATTCGCCTACTCCATTTCTTTCCTACAGGATCGATCTGCGCCCGCTTCAGGATGGTGTAAAGCCGCTTCCATTGGCGGGAGTGCTCTGGCGTAGAATAGCGTGCACAAAGGCGGGTCTGCTTCGAGCCCCGTTGTTGTCGTCGGTCAGGAGTGTGCACGGCGATCCCGAAACCGGCCGTTCCGCATGCGGCCTGAGAAGCGGTACACTCACGTTTTCAGCTTGGACTTTGCAGCCATTCCCGCTTGCACCGTTGCACGTCGGTTTGCGACAGAAGCCGACGTTCCCGCATTTACCCCCATTCTTCCCCTAAACGAGCAAGACCCGGCAAGCGTCGCCGCGATCTACTGCGCGTCAGTCGCGCGATATGGACAGCCCCGCTAAAAGTGGGGCGTAGGCGGCGAGTCTGCGGGATACGAACTCGGTGAAGAGCCGCACGCGCTTCGTCTTGCGTGTCTCCCCCTGAGTGAGAACCCAGATCGGTCCATACAGGTGTAGGTTGGTACCTGGCACCCTCTCCAATAAGGGATCGGCATCTCCGACGAAACACGGGAGCGTCGTGATGCCTATACCTTGCCGGACCGCCGCGATCTGCGCTTCGAAATCCATAGTCCGGAACGGAGTCCCAGTCGTGCGAAGTTCTCCCTGGCGGGTCCAGTCCGGTACTCCATGACCACTTATGGCGATCCACCTGGGATCCGGCCCGCCCGCCTGCCACTCGGCCAGTCGATCGCCGGACATGTAGAAGCCGCCGTACAGCTCCGGTCCCTTCAGACCGTGAAGATTGAGCGGCAAGGCTTCGCGGTCATAGACGACACGGATCGCCACGTCGGCCTCTCGGTTGGTCAGATTTGCCAGCTCGCCGGACGACAGGATTTCCATCTCGATGTCCGGATGCAGGCGTACGAAATCCGCGAAGTTCGGCATTAGCAGGTGTGCTGCGAGGGGCGCCGGCAGCGTCACCCGCAGAAGCCCGCGCACGCTTTGATCGCGCCCCAAGACGCGCGTTTCCAGCTGGTGCGACGACGCTTGCATCTGGTCCGCGAACTCGAGGACCTCCTCGCCCGCAGCTGTTAAGCGGTAGCCCGAAGGCAGCTTTTCGAACATCTGCGCCCCGAGGCGGTCCTCGAGCTGGGCGATGCGTCGCAGCACGGTCGCGTGGTTCACTCCGAGACGTTTGGCGGCGGCCCGCACTGAGCCTCCTTGCGCGGCGGCGAGAAAGTAGCGAACGTCATCCCAGTCGATCATGGTGCATTCCCGCGCCGCGCAGTGAGGCTTCCGAAGCTCACTCTAACATACAGAGTCGGATTTTGCGCGAACATCGCGGCGTCTGGTTATCGGTATGGATCGTTTTCGCACCACCGATGTGTGCGATTGCTCACTGCCTGGCTGACTTCGGCAGGGCCATGTTGAGCCTCTCGGAAAGACCTCCCGTACAGCCAAAGTCCCGAGATGGCGAAACGAAGGATACACGATATGACCAGATTGAATGGAAAGACCGCCGTCATCACCGGAGGCGCCACCGGCATCGGCCTCGCCGCTGCAAAGCGCTTCATCGAGGAGGGCGCTTTCGTCTTCATCTTCGGCCGTCGGCAGGATGCGCTCGACGCCGCCCTCGTCGAGCTCGGGTCCAATGCCCGCGCGGTGCAGGGCTCGGTCTCCGATGAGGCCGATCTCGACAAGCTTTACGCGGCGGTGAAGACCGAGCGTGGAACCCTCGACATCGTCTTTGCGAACGCCGGGGTAGGAAGCCAGCTTAAGCTCGGCGAGATCACCGCCGAGCACATCGACGAAACCTTCGACGTCAATGTGAAGGGTACGATCTTCACCATCCAGAAGGCGCTGCCGCTGATGGGCGAAGGCGGCTCGATCATCCTGACCGGATCGAGCGCAGGCACCACGGGCGCCCCGGCATTCACTGCCTACAGCGCGAGCAAGGCGGCAGTGCGCAACCTCGCGCGGACCTGGGCGGAGGATCTGAAGGGCACCGGCATCCGCGTAAACGTGCTGTCGCCCGGGGCGATAGCGACCGAACTCGCGACCGAAGCGTTGGGCGAGGAGGGCCTGAAGGCCTACGGCTCGATGACTGCATTCCAGCGCATGGGCAATCCGACGGAGCTCGGGGCGGCTGCTGCCTTCCTCGCCTCATCGGACAGCAGCTTCATGACCGCCAGCGAGGTAGCCGTTGACGGCGGCCTAGCGCAACTCTGACGCGCTACACCTGGACGGGTTCCGTTCGATACTCGGAGCCCGACCGGCGTGGGAAAATAAAGGAGAATAAATATGAGCTACGCAATTGTCGGCTTCGGCAATATCGGCAAGGCCCTAGCCAAGGCATTTGCCCGCAAGGGCATCGAAGTATCCGTCGCAACCACGCGCGACCCGGAAAGCTTTGCATCCGATGCGGCCGCGATCGGGCCTACGATCGTTCCCAAAAAGCTGGCGGAAGCGGTCAAGGCAGACATCATCTTTTTGGCCGTGCGTTTCGACTCGCACCCGGACGTCGCGAAGGCACTTCCCACCTGGCAGGGGAAGACCATCGTCGATGTGACCAATGCCTATGGCGTGCCCCCTGAGCAACTGGGCGGACAGCCTTCTTCCAAGTTCATTGCGCAGGCGTTCTCTGGTGGAAGACTGGTCAAGGGCTTCAACCATTTGGTCGCCGCGGTCCTTGACCAGGATCCGGCCGTAAAGGGTGGCAGGAGAGTCATATTCCTCGCGAGCGATGATGAAGGCGCTGCAGTGCAGATTGGTACGCTCGCGGAAAATCTCGGCTTCGCGCCGATCAAGCTAGGCGGGCTTTCGGAAGGCGGACTGCTCGTGCAGGCGCGCGGAAACAGCTGGGGCCGGCTGATCTTCAAGGACCTGGTCAAGTTCGACTGATGAACATGACGTCCCCACCGGCAGGGACACGATGCACGCATCGGATCGTGCTCGATCCGATGCGTGCGGCCGAGGTGACGCCTGGAAGCAAAGGATGAAGTGCTCCGCCTCTCGTCAGCAGTATGATGGATACTCAGTTTTGACGGTCGAGCGCAGCAGAAGCCGATCCGGTCGACGGGTTCGCCAGAATGGCGCCCGTAATGATGCGAAAGAGATGATCGGCCCGCGGCGCGAATGAGGGTTGGTCGACCGCCCAGCCGAGAGCCGTCATCAGGGCGAACAGGTCATCCCCATTCATGTCGGGCCGCGCCGCGCCTTCGGCTTGTGCACGGAGCAGCAGTCGCGCGCTCGCCGAGTGCACCGCAGCGCATGAAGCATAAAGAGCGGAGTCCGGGTTCGTGTGGGCGGCGGCCATCATGGCGACGACGCCCCTATAGCTTTGGGCGAACACCAACCATTCCTGGAACCAGGAGATGAGCGCTTCGTCAGGTGAGTTCGACGTTTCGAGTTCATCTGCCCTCTGAGTCAGTGCGTCCAGATTCGTACACAGCAACGCTTCGAACAAGGCTTCTCGCGTCGGGAAATGACGCAGCAGCGTGGCCAACCCGACGTCGGCCCGGCGGGCGATATCGCGCATGGACGCATTGATACCGTGCTCGGTGACGACGTCACGCGCGACCGCGAGGATATGGTTGTAATTTTTTTTTGCGTCGGCTCGCATGAGATGCCTTGATAACCGGATCGGTGATCCGTATATGTGGATCGGTGATCCGATTGTTAGGCGGATCGGTGAACCACTAAATAGAGTGCGTCTGCACAAATGGCAACAAAGGCGCTGCCCGCCCCGCGAGGAAAATGAACATGAGCACTATCAGCATCATCGGCTCAGGCGGTATGGCCGCAGCGATCGGCGGCCTTGCCGCCAAAGCCGGACACAGCGTCGAGGTGATGAGTCGCGACGCCGCCAAGGCGCGGGCGCTGGCCGAGCAGGTTGGAGCCGGCGCGACGACCGGAACGTTTGGCGCCGCTCCGGTCGGGGACATCGTCATCCTGGCGGTGCCTTTTTCGGCCGTTCTCGACGTGGTGAAGCAGTACGGCGAGAAGCTGGCAGGCAAGCTCCTCGTCGACATCACCAACCCCATCAAATCCGACTTCAGGGTTTTCTTGACTCCTGAAGACAGTTTCGGCGCGCAGGAGATCGCCAAGGTTGCTCCTGCCAATGCCACTATCGTCAAGGCGTTCAACACCCAGAACGCCCAGGTCCTGGCTGCCGGTCCAATCGGGGGCCATCCATTGGACGTGTTCATCGCCGGGGACGACTCTCAGGCGAAGGCGCGCGTCTCGGCGTTCATCGACAGCCTCGGACTACGTCCGATGGATACCGGGCGGCTGATTATGGCGCGGACGTTAGAGCACGCCTGCATGCTGTGGCTGGGCCTCATGACCCACTCCATCAAACACACCAACTTCTCAATCCGCGTCAGCCTCCTCGGCTGAGCCCATGGCACCACGTCTCGCATCACATTACCCAAGGAGCAGCAGTATGCGCGTTTTAGTTACTGGCGGGACCGGCCATATCGGTTCGTATATCATCCCCGAGCTCATCGCGGCCGGACATGAGGTCATTGGCCTGGCCCGGTCGGACACATCCGCGACTGCGGTGTCGGCGCTCGGCGCCAAGGCACGTCGCGGGGATATCACCGACCTCGACGGGCTCAAGGCCGCGGCGGCGGAGTCCGACGGCGTCATCCACGTCGCGCACCGGCAAGACCTGCTGCCCTCTGGCGGGATCGACGCCGTGGCCGCCGCGGAACTCCAAATCATGCTCGCCTACGGCGAGGCGCTGGCGGGGACCGGAAAGCCGCTCGTCGTCTCGGGGAGCATCGGCTCGCCGGGGTGGGAAAACCTGGGCCGGCCAGCCACCGAGGAAGATCCGGCTCTTCCCGGCGGCGATGCATACAAGGGCACCCTGCGGGTTCGTAACGCCGTGGAACTCGCCGTGATCGGCTTAGCGGGACGGGGCGTGCGGTCTTCGGTCGTCCGAATTCCTCCCATCGCGCACAGCACGACCGATGCCGGCTTCCTCCAGCTGCTGATCGGTCTCGCGAAGGAGAAGGGCGTTATCGGTTACCCCGGAGACGGCGCGAACCTCTGGCCGGCTGTGCATGCCCGCGACTTGGCCTCCCTGTTCCGCCTGGCGCTGGAGAAGGGGCCGGCTGGCAAATATTGGCACGGGATTGAGCGCGACGGCATCCGGTTCCGCGAGATCGCTGAGGCCATTGGCAGCCGTATGGGCGTACCCGCCGTGCCCATCCCTGCGGACGTACTGATGTTGCCTGGCTTCTTCGGCTTTCTCGCGAATTTGGTCACGCTGAACCTTCCGGCGTCCAACGCCATCACCCGCCAGACTCTCGGCTGGGATCCAGTTCAGCCGGGCCTGATCGAGGACCTCGACAACGGCCATTACTTCCCGGCGGGCCGTATCGCGATCCCGTAATTCGTCAAACCAATAAACGGGATCCCCCGTCTAGAGACCACCAGCAATAACCCCATCTCAATAGGAGACTGCACATGAGCATTATCAGCATCATTGGCTCTGGAACTATGGCCACGGCGATTGCCGGCCGTGTCGCCAAGGCTGGACACACTGTCGAGGTGGTCGGCCGCGACCCCGCCAAGGCGCGGGCGCTCGCCGACCAACTTGGAGCCGGAGCGACCACTGGGACATACGGAGCCGCCCCCGCGGGCGACATCGTCATCCTCGCCGTGCCGTACAGCGGTGCAGCGGCGGCGGTGGCCGACTTTGGGAAAGCGCTCGATGGCAAGGTGATCGTCGACATCGCCAACCCGGTTGCCCCCGACCTCTCGGGCCTCGTCACGCCCCACGGCAGCTCTGGCGCGCAGGAGACCGCAAAGGGCCTCCCCGCCGGCGCGCATGTTGTGAAGGCGTTCAACACGATCTTTGGTCACGTGCTTGCGAAGGGTGGACGCCTCGACGCGTTCATCGCAGCCGACGATGCGGAGGCGAAAGCGCGCGTCTCGACGTTCCTCGAAAGTCTCGGGCTGCGTCCGCTCGACGTGGGCGGCTTGCACATGGCCCAGACGCTGGAGGCGCTCGGTTTGATGATGATTGGCCTCGCCAAAAACGGCGCTGGCACCTGGGACTTCGCCATGAACGTCGATATCGGCTGAATCACCGACATCAGCCCTCACCGGCAGATCCGCAACACCACTGGAAGCAAGTCATCCGATGGCTGTCGTCACCCGATGAGTCGGGCGTGCTGTCGGGTGCCATGTGGTTCGCATGGTCAATGCGGCTCGGAAACACATAGTCGGCAATAGCACCGCCCCGACGTTCGAGCCATGCTAATAGGCTGAAGCGCACATCGGAGGTCAATTCGAATTAGACCGGTCGGCCGGTCTTCTGCTGCACTACAGCCAAGGAATCGATCATGATCACTCCCTTCCAGATTCCCTATGATGCGGACCAGACCGCTGACCTTCGTAGCCGCCTCGCACGGACGCGTTGGGCCGACGCGGTAACTGACGACTGGACCATGGGAACCGAGCGCGGCGTCCTCAACCAGTTCATCGATTTCTGGCGTGACGGCTATGACTGGGCGCAGCGGCGAGACCGGCTTAACCAGCTTCCCCATTTCTGGACGACGGTCGACGGCCATGGCATACACTTTCTGCATTTTCGCAGCGGACAAAGTGGATCTATCCCGCTACTGCTGATGAACGGGTGGCCGTCCAGCTTCGTGGAGTTTCAGCGTATAGCGCCGCTGCTTACCCAGGGAACGCCGGCATTCGATGTCGTGATCCCCACCATGCCCGGCTTCGGCTACTCGGACAGGCCAACCGGGCCCTACGAGGCGGAGCCCAGTGACCTTTATCCGAAGCTAATGACGATGCTAGGCTATGGGCGGTTCGTCGTGGCCGGGACTGACATCGGCTCCGGCCTTGCCACCCGGATAGCCCTTCGGCATGCGGCGCGTTTGCTGGCTCTGCATGTCTCGGCGGTCGCGCTGAAGCCGATTCCAGAAGATGCGTCGCCCCTGTCGAAAGCCGAGATCGACTATGACGAGCGCCTCCAACTGTGGAGCCGGGAGGAAGGGGGCTATCAGGCGATCCAGAGCTCGAGGCCACAAACTCTCGCCTTTGGGCTTGCCGACAGTCCTGTTGGCCTCGCCTCGTGGATTGTCGAGAAATTCCGGGCCTGGACGGACTGCGATGGCGACATCCTCTCTGTCTGGCCACTCGAAGCCTTGACTGACACTCTGACGATCTACTGGATGACCAACACGATCGGGTCGTCTGTCCGCTACTATTACGACGCCGCCCGGCTGCGGCCGCCGCTGCGGGCAGATGACTTCGTGCATGTCCCCACCGCCGTCGCTATGTGGCCACATGATCTGACGCTCGCGCCGCGCGAGCGGGCGGAGCGGCTCTACAATGTGCGGAGCTACACCGTCTTTCCGCGTGGCGGGCATTTTCCGGCCTGGGAAACGCCGGAACTCTACGCCGACGATTTGCGAAAGATCGCGCTCGCCGCGATCTGAACGAACAAGCGTGTTCCGCTTCACTCACGAGCGGGCACGGCTCGTGGAGATTGCCCGCCAGCGGTGTGCCGAGCAGGCGCGGCTGGCCAAGCTCGAAGAACAGCGGGTAGAATATCTCGATCGCAAGCTCGCGCAGGCAGAGCCGCGTGATCGACTACGGACGTTTCTGACGACGCTTCCCGCTGACCCCGTCTCCGAGGAAGCGTCTGCCTTTCATGCTTTCATCGAATGGGCCCGACCGCGGCTGAAGAAGATGGACGCCCAACTGCAACTCGCGACGATAGCCGCTGAGGCGGCGGAAATGGAAGCCTTCGCACCAACTGACGATGCCAACGGTCTGCAACGATAAGCCATCGCATCCATGGGATGCGATGGCTTCAGTGTTAGTCCGATGACCTATCAGTCTGTTTGACCGGCCGGGCTTTGCGCTGATGGACATCCGGCCCGGGCGCGATCTTCGCTCGGCCCTCAAGACAGGTCTGGCGGCGCTGCTCCAGCCACGCTTCGACCTCCTCCAGGTCCCACACGATGCATCGCGGCGTGAGATTGAAGCGGCGAGGGAATTCCTCGCGTTTTTCCATTTCATAGATCGTGCTGTCGGCGAGCGGTACGATGAGCCGGAGCTCATTCCGTCGGATGTTTCGTGGTAGCCCGGTCAGCACGGTGGCGGGACCAGAATATCCCACCGGGTCTTTGTCGTCGTAATCCTGATACGGTATCATCAGGATGCGAACGCGATCTGGCTTCTTGGTCATGTTTATCCTCCGTGGTTGAAGGATGTTTGATGCCGCTGCGGCTTTGCCTGGTCGCGTAGCTATCGTTGGTCGGGAACCTGACGGTACTTTTGGGTGTGCTCACGTTTCGAATGTCAGGCCTGGAAAGGCGGGCCGAGAGCCGATAGTAGTCGATAGATCGCTCGTGGGGTTGGCCAAAATTTCGCCAACTAAATCAGAACGGTAGGATCCTGACGGGTCCTAGGCCGGTAGTATTTGGACGGAAAAATATTTTCTTCAGAAAATTCAACTAGTTAGCACAGGGCCGAACGATCGAGTGGGAGTGGAGTAGATTGGAGTACTGTCGGATACATTCGGAAATTGTTGGTCCCCGATAGTGGGCGATAGTTCGCGGGCGATTCTGCAAGAACGAGCAGCAGTTTTGCAGATCGGCGATAGACCTTGCGATTGTGTGTCGAGATGTTCAAGGGGATCGATACACCGCGCCGTTCACGGCACATGCTTCGGATTGGGATTGGAGCGCCGATAAAAATCCTCGGACAATAGACCTCATGTTCCGGGGATTTGTATCAGGGTCTAAGCCCGGTCGAGACCAACGAGACGAGCACAAGGCCGCCGAGCACAGCGAAAAGGGCGCCATAGCTGAATACGCTCTCGTGGCCCCGTAGTTCCAGAGTGCTCCCGCAATGAGGCTGGCGACGAGCTGCATGACGCCGACCGTCGTGCTGTACCAGCCAATGCCGCTTGCCCGCAGATGCTGGCACAAAATCCGCGGCGAACGTTGAAGTCGGCAACCGCGGCATCAGGCCTTAAAGAAGGCCAGCAGGTCCGCCTTGATGATGTCTGCGTGGGGCGTGGGCTGCCGTGCGGCAGATCCTTGTAGACCTTCGGCGTGCCGTTCTTCAGCAGCTTGGCCGACGGCGGACCTAAGTCGGCGAGCGGAACAATTTTGGCGTCCTGCTACGCGACGAAACGGACCACGCCGCCATCCACCCGTAAAGCCGCGCCGGTTGTCGCCGAAGCCTGCTCCGAGCATGCGTAGATGATCATGTTGGCTACCTCGTCGGTGGTCGCGAAGCGTTGGATGAGGGTGGTCGGACGCATCGCCTTCAGGAAGCCCTGCTCGGCTTCCTGAAGCGTGATCCCGTTTGCGTCAGCCCGCTTCGCCATGAAGTCGCCCAGGATCTCAGAGCGGGTGGGTCCCGGCAGGACGGCGTTGACGGTGACGCCCGTGCCCGCGACCGCCTCGGCAAGCCCGCGCGAGACCGCGAGTTGAGCTGTCTTAGTCATGCCGTAGTCAAGCATTTCCTTGGGGATGTTGACTGCGGACTCGCTACTTACAAACACGACGCGGCCCCAGCCTTTCGCCACCATCCGCGGCAGATAATGACGGGTCACGCGCACGCCACTCATTACATTCAACTGGAAGAGACCAAGCCAGTCCTCGTCCGGGATCTTCGCGATGTCCTCGACGCCACTGTAGCCCCGGATGTGAGCCGTGCCCACGTTGTTCACAAGGATATCGGCGTCCGGCGCCTGCGCGATCAAGGCTTCGGCACCCTCCGTTGTCGCAAGATCGGCGGCGATACCCGAGATGTCGCTTCCGGGAAAGGCCTGTCGCATCTGCCGTACCGCCTCGTCAATCCGGACGTATCCACGGCCGTTGATGACGACCGATGCGCCGGCACGGGCTAGTCCCTCCGCGGTAGCACGGCCGATGCCTGCCGTTGACCCCGTAACGATCGCCTTGCGGCCCTTCAGTTCGATATTCATGTTATTTCATCTCCAAATTATAGGTGAACAAGGCGATCGATCCACTGATCCAGGCTGGAAGCGCAGATTGTCGCCCGTCGAGTACGGGCAACATCCGGACGAAGGCAGCGTTGGGAAGCGTGGATAGCGCCAGGACAGGGGCGTCAGCTCGCTTTCTTTGCTGCTTCAGCCTCCGCTGCGCGGGCGAGGCTTTCGACCCACTCCTGGTGATAGCGGTAGAGCGCGCCGGGATGCTTGTGCCCGAGAAGGTCCAGAAACCAGGCTCCCTGTTGCGTCTCCTCGGTCAGGACATGGCAGCCATCGTTAGTCGGCGTGATAACCCAGCCGTGATATGCGCTCGAGCCGGTCTCATCGCCGTCGACTGTCGTCGCCCAAGCGAGCCGGCGCAAGGGCTCGAACTCGGTCACGACAAGGCTCATCGGGAATCCGACGGTGACTCGACTGTACGTGGTTCCGAGCGCCAGTTCCGCCTCACCTGTCAGGATCTTGACCTGGTCTTCGGCAGGAAAGTAGCTCAGCCAATTCTCGGCATCGACGAGCAGCTTCCAGACCACTTCAGGCGGCGCCTTAACGTCGATGTCGTTCAGCGCATAGATGGCCGACGTTCTGGGGTCATACCGCTCCGGCCAGATTACATGGTCGTACATGGTTCATTTGTCCTTTTTGAACAGGTCCTGGAAGATCAATGGCGCCCAGCTCTTGTCCCGCGCCTGCACTAGCTGACCGCCTTCCGCGATCTTGCCGAGGCTAACCGGCCCATACGCCGTCAGGCCCAGCCCAACCTTCGCGACTTTGTGGCGTTCAAATATTCGGTCGCGCGCTGCTCGAAGAAATTGGCGCGCGCGACCAGTTCTCGGCGCCGATCGCACGGTCGTAGATCGATTACTGCTCCTTCTTGAACAAATCCTGGAAGATGAGCTGGCCCCAAGTGCGGCCGCGTGCGTGCACCAGCGCGCCACCCTCGTTGAGCTTTCCCAGCTTGACGGGTGCGAACCCGAGTTGTTTGGCCAAGGTCGCCACGGGAGCGATCGCGTCCTCGTCGTCGCTCGTCAGAAAGACGACCCGGTGACCGCCCTCGACGAGCGGATCGGTAGCCAGGGTGGCCGCAATCAGGTGATTGAAACCTTTCACGAGCTTGGCGCCGGTGAACGCTTTCGCGATGACGGCGGAGGACGGGAGGCCGTCCAGCTCTTCAGGGACTGGAAACATGTTCGTCGCGTCGATGACTGTCTTGCCTTCCCAGCTCGGCAGGGCCTTCGCAACCTCGCGATGCTCCCCGAACGGGACCGCCAAGATGATTGTGTCGGCCTCAAGCGCATCCCGCAGCGACTTGGCGACGACCGTGGGTCCGATCGCCCGAGCTTGCGGCGCCAACGCCTCGGGCGGACGGCGGCTCGCGACGGTCACCTTGATGTTTTTACGGGCAAAGGCGTGGGCGAGGGCCTGGCCTACCTTACCGAATCCTACAATTGCGTAGCTCATAATACTTCTCCGATCCGTGTTGGTATTGATTCCCCGGCCTTCAACGGCGCTGGGTTATCCGTTCTGCTGTGTGGCGACCTTTGCGTAGACGTCTCGCCGTGAACCATGGACACGCTAGTTCCCGCCGATCAGCCGCTTCCCGCGATCCGGCGCGATTTCAGATAGCCGAGAAGCCGCCGTCGACAGACAACTCCACCCCATTCACGAAGCTCGAATCGTCTGAAGCAAGAAACAGCGCGACCGCCGCAATTTCCTCAGGACGACCCATCTTTCCCCGCGGGATCAGGGATTCGAACATCTGCTTCGCCTCCTCGGTGAGAACTTGGTCCTGCATCGGTGTGGCGATCGGCCCCGGGTGCAGCACGTTCACCCGAATATTCCTGCCCTTCAGCTCGTTGAGCCACCCGCGCGCGAATGCGTGCAGCGCCGCCTTGCTCGCCGCATACACGCTGTAACCAGGAAAACCTTTGATCGAAGCAACTGACCCGGTCATGAAGATCGATCCGCCATCGTTGAACAGCGGCAACGCCTTCTGAACCGTAAACAGCGTGCCACGCGTATTCAGGCCGAAGGTCGCATCGAAATGCTGCTCGGTAATCTCGCCCAGTGGGACGGCTTCGCCCGTGCCGGCGCTCGCGTACAGGACGTCGATCTTGCCCTTTTCCCGCTTGACTGTATCGAACAGGCGGTCGAGGTCGTCGAGATTGGACGCGTCGCCGCGCACGCCGGTCACGTTCCGGCCGATCAGCTTGACGGCCTCGTCCAGCGCCTCCTGCCTCCGGCCCGTGATGAAAACATAGGCGCCTTCTTCAACGAACCGCTTGGCGCTCGCCAGCGCCAAGCCGCTCGATCCACCCGTGATGACTGCAACCTTACCGCCAAGCTTTCCCATGACTTCTCCTGTCGTGGTGTCGGGACAGCATCTGCCTCCGAGACCCTCGAAATGGGTCCGCCGGCGTCAGTTGTTGAGTGCGGAAGCGCGCACATCGGTGGTGCAAAATCGATCCGGCTGGACGACCGACGCCAGCCGCGACGATCGGTGTCCGCTTTTCGCAATTGGGCCGCGCTCGTCGACATAGGCTATGATGACCGCCTGTATTGCTGTTCGATGTGTTAGATACAGACTTTGGAAGGCGCACCGCGCGGTGCCGGATTGCACCATGATCGACTGGGATGACATTCGCTACTTTCTTGCCGTCGCGCGCGGAGGCTCAGTGCGGGCTGCCGCCGAGCGCCTCGGGGTGTATCACTCGACCGTGCTGCGACGCATCGCTCAGCTCGAGGAACGCCTCGGGGCGCAGATGTTCGAAAAGCTGCCTTCGGGCTACCGCCTGACGGCTGCGGGCGAGGAGGTCCTCGAGCTCGCGAACCAGATGGAAGCGTCGTCGCACCAGTTGGAGACGCGCGTCTTCGGTCGCGACCAGAGCGTGCGCGGGCTTCTGCGGGTGACGTTGGCTCCGACCCTTGCGACACACCTGCTCATGCTGGACTTCGCCGATTTCGCGCGTCTGCATCCGGACATCGAGATGGAAATCGTGTCGTCCGGCGAGCTGGCAAATCTGACCAACCGAGAGGCCGACGTGGCGATACGCGTCGTCTACGACCGCAAAACCCTGCCGCTCAATCTTCACGGACTGAAGGGACCGGAGGTGTTCGGCGGCGTCTACATGTCCCGGGATAGACTAGCCGCATGGCGTGCGGGCTCGCTTGATCCCATCCGGTGGATCGTCATAAGCATGCATGGAATTCCGGATTGGGCCAGCGAGGGTGAGGTTCGCACCACGGAGGTTCCGTTCAGGACTACGGGCGCCGACGCGCAGATCGTTGCTGTACGGCAGGGCCTCGGGATCACGACACTGCCGTGCTTCGTCGGAGATGCCGACCCCCTGCTGGTGAGGGTGCCGGGCACAGACCTGCACATGTACGGAACGCTCTGGCTTCTCACACAGGGGGAAACACGCAAGACGAAGCGCGTGCGGCTCTTCACGGAGTTCGTATCCCGCAGGCTCGCCGCGTACGCTCCGCTTCTCACGGGGCTGTCCATATCGCGCGACTGACGCCCGGCAGGTCGCCGGCGACGCTTGCCGTAGTCCGGTCGGAAGCCGAGCTGCGATCGCTTGAAGCGGCGTCGTTCAATCCGCGAATGGTGCGCCGTATCGCAACCGGCGCGAGGGCCACACTACCGACGGACGACGGACTTCATCATCGCTGACGGTTTTTTTGCCAGGCTGGAGACGCCGCTTTTGCGGAGGACTCCGAGGAGAATAGACCAACCGATATCGATAGTCTGTGAAACCGAGCAAATCGCGGATCGCCGAAATTCTCCTTTGAATTCAAGAGCGAGAATTTCTGACGGATCCGGGATACGGTTCTTCATCGTCAGCGGAAAGATTTTCCTCGATGGGTCAATGCGTTCTGCTTCAGAACAATCGAGTGGGAGTAGGGGGAATCGGCGGCGATAGCGTAGGTTCGGCGGACTTTAAGCTCCGTTCCGTCCGCATTTCGGCGGTTCTGATGCCGATGGATCGAGCAAGCTGCGCTCCAGGGTCGGCATTGCCAAGCGGCAAATCAGGCCGGGAGCCGCCACATTCGTACACGACCTGTACCACGCAATTCCGTTTCCGCGAGTGGGTCGCAAGCAAAATCCGGTCCAAGCAGTTTGTGAGTTGCATCCGAAATACGGATTTCATCGGGCTCCGCGGACGTTTGAATACGTGCTGCGAGATTAACGGTCTCGCCCCACAGGTCGTAGGCAAACCGCCTTTTGCCTATGACGCCCGCGACGATTGGTCCTGAGTGAATTCCAATTCTGAGTCTTAGCGGTTCTCCTGCGAAGCGCTCGAGCTTAACCGCCTTCCGCAGTTCAAGTGCATAGTGCGCAAGGGCTTCCGCATGATCGGATCGCGCGACGGGGAGGCCAGCGACCACCATCACACAATCGCCAATTGTCTTGATCTTTTCGCAGCCGTATCGTTCCGAGAGCAGATCCGCCGCCTTGAAGAAGTAATTTAAAATAGCGAGCGTTGTCTCGGCTCCGACGCTCCGTGCTCTTTCCGTAAAGCCGACGATGTCGGCAAAAAGCACACTCACCTCAGCGTGGTTGTCTGCAATTTGTTCGTCCGCTTTTAACCGCTCCGCGATCGACGCTGGAAGAATGTTGAGGAGTAGGCTTTCGGCGCGCTGGTATTCACGCGACAATCCCTCTTGGCTCTGCCTCAACGCCTCGTTCGTCAATTGTAATTTTTCGTTGAGTTGACGCTCCCTCTCTTGCAGGAGTGTCATTTCATAAGCCTTCTGTTGAAGCCGCTGCCTATTGTCGCGTTCGGCGGTGGCGTCAAGAAAGAGCAGCCACACGCAGGCATTGTCAGCAAAAAGATGAAGGTCCGCGACACGCCCGCTGGGCAGTTCGACCATGGCCATATGATATGGCAGCTCCGGGCAAGGCAGCAAGCCTTCCATGAATTCAAGTTGCTCGGCAACAGGCCTACCAATGCGAAGTGATGAGAGTCCGTAATGTTCAACACTACCGCCCTTCGCAGCGATGCAAAGCTGGGCGTCAATTTTCAGGTATGCGACAGAATGCTCATTGTAGAAGAAATCGTAAATCCAGCTTCTGACTTCTCTCGGCAATCCATGCATGGTCTATTTGGTGACCATCGAAGCAAGCTGACGAAATGCATCATCAACATGTTCACCCGAAAGCGCGCTTGTTAGATAGATTTGCCATCCAAGTTGCCTCAGTTCGTTAATCTCACTATCCGAGATTGCCCACCGATCGGCCAGATCGGATTTGTTGAACAGCAATACAAACGGCATAGCGCCGAATTCGGCCTCGGCCCGCTCGCGCAGCGTGAGCGCCACGGCAAGTGTAGCGGCGCGGGTCCCATCGACGACAAGCACGAGCCCGCTCGCACCTCGCACATAGCTGACGCGAAATGAGCCGATATCGTCTTCGCCGGCCAAATCCCACAGAATCAGATCCACGGTTTTGTCCGGGAATGCGACGCTCTTCTTGTCGATTTTCACTCCCACCGTGGTCAAGTAGGTTTCTGAAAAGATGCTTTGCACAAACCTGCGAACCAGACTCGTCTTTCCGACAGCGAACCCGCCCAACATGCAGATCTTCTTTTGCAATATCCTGGGCTCCGCCTAGTGGAAGTTTACCGTAACCGAAACTCTGCGATTGGCGGAGCTCCCGGTTCGGCTATTCTCAGTCTCCGCCGGCTCAAAGGTGCCCGCGCCGCGAACCAAAAGCGATTCCGGAGCGACGCCGCGCTTCTTGAGAAGCGCACGAACTGTCTCGGCGCGGGCGGCGCTGATTGACGCGTTGGTCGTCTCACGGCCCACGGCGTCCGAATGGCCAGTCAACATGAACTGTGCTGTTACGCCCGCCTTGCGGGCGTCCTTGGCCAATTCCTTCAACTGATTCGCCAATTTGTCGAGAACTGGCAGTTGCTCTGGTCCCGGTACAGCCTTGCCAGAATCGAAGAAAATGTCGACCGCTTGGATAGCCTCCCTCAAACGAGTGAGTTCCTGAGGGGTCAACTCGCGCAGCTCGGAAATTTCTAGAGAGAGTCCGTCCGCGGCCAGTTGTTGGGCGGCGACCCGCGCCCGATCTATCCAGGCGGCAGGAGCCTCACCCACGAGAACGATGCGATCCTTGATGATCGAAAATCGTACTGAATCCGGCGGGGCCAGCGATGCCATCAGCCGCTTCACCACGAACTTCGGATCAAGGCTCTGATAGAATTGCCACTGCGAATGAACGCGAGCCGGATCAACCCCTGTTCCGGACAGCAGAGCCTGCGGGTCGGCGGCCTGCGGGTCTCTCAGGCCGGAAATGTAGAAATGTCCGCCCCTCGCCGTTTGTTGGGCGACGATGATCCCCGCTTGGGCCTCAAGTCGCGACACATAATGCTGCCAGCGCTCCGCCGCGCGTGCTTCGGGGCTCACATCACGAACCTTGGAGATGTCGAATACCGGTCCGCCTGCCGAAAGCTGTCGGGCCGCTGCGCGTGCCCGATCTATCCAGGTGTCGGGAGCCTCACCCTCGGCAATGATGCGATCATTGACGATCGAAAGTCGAACTGATTTCGGTGGGGTCAGCGACTCCGTTAGCCGCTTCAGCACGAACTCCGGCTCAAGGCTCTGATAGAATTGCCACTGCGAATGAACGCGAGCGGGATCGACCTGCGTTCCGGACAACAGCGACTGCGGGTCGGCGGCAAGCGGGTCTCTCAGGCCGGCAATATAGAATTGGCCATCGCGCACCTTTTGTTCGGCAACGATGATGCCCGGCTGGGTACTCAGCCGCGACACATAGGCCTGCCAGCGCTGCCCGGATTGCCAGGAAAGAAAGAACCAACCGCCTGCCGGAATCAAAACCAGCAGGACTGCAGCCACCACCAGCCACGGAAATCCCTGGTTTGAGTCCTCCTGCTTCAGTTCAACGCAGGTCTGCAACTGCGTCTCTACGCCGGCCAGCTGCGAACTGTCGCCGTCAAACTGCTCTAAAGCCTGTGAGCATTCATCATGGATGCGAAGCAACACATCGCGAATTATTTCATGTAATTCCTCTGGCGGATTTCCCCGGATCACCGCAACCAACGTCGCAAACGGTCCAACTTCTGACCAGAGACGAAGCTCCCCAAAACGGATAGTGTCCAGGCCGCTCTGTTCTTTCTCGTTAAATGAATCTTTCACAAAATCTTGAATTGCACTAAGCATCGAAGAAATGAGTTGAGGATCTTCGCTAGTTGCATTATCGGCAGTTACATGCGCTATCAAAAGCCCGGAATTGCGGTTAATGAGAAAGACATGTTCTACACGGTAGACAAGTGAATGCTTAAGAACAACTTCTGAGAAGCTTGCACCAGTTCTCCAAGCTTCAAATCTCCACTTGAGCCCATGCCAGGTAAATATATGTCTTAAAGTTTCATTCAGCGACTGAAAGGTCTGATCGATCTTTTCCCCGATCGACTTGCGAATTGCCGGCAGAAACACCGGGTATAATATATCCGTAAGCGTGCGCGGGCTCTTCTGGATGGACCGTTGCACGGCCCTCTCGACAGCTGGCGCAAGGGCCTCGCCGAGTTGCGCATAAGGCGCGCGTGCGGCTGCACTGGGGAGAACACCCCCAACTGCAGACGCAAGCTGCTCAGGTTCGTCGAGCAGGTGCGTAACTCGTGAAAGCTCCGAAATTTCGCGGCCGACCAGCAACTGGCGCAGCGTTTCCATGCGAGGATCGGCGGTTGGAACTCCGTCGAAACGCGCACGATAGTCCGGATCAACGTTCCGGGCAATTTCGACCAAAAGACTAGCCAGAGCCTCGCGATCAATCTCTGTATCGTTCGAAGCCGCTTGAGGAAGGCTGATTGGGTCGACGGTCGACGTCAAGTTCCGATCAACTCACTTTCCAGCTACGTTCCGAGTTGCTCTTGCTGCCGACGGGATCCTGATTTAGACATTTTGCAACCTCGACAAACAGGCCAGCCAAAAGATTTCGGTCGGTCTTGACGTTGCTGAGATCGGAAAACATTTTCTCCATTACCATCTGAATGGTTTCATTCTTTTGCTTGATTTCCTCACGCAACAATTGATCGCTTCGATTTATCCGGTCCGCAACTTCGCGCTCAAGCTCGCTCAATTGATCCGACAACGCGCGCACCTGCTTTTCAAGCGCCTGATTTTGCTCGCGAAGATTCCGGTCAATCTCCTTGTCGGCCTCGGCTCGTGCATCTTTTTCGTTCCGCAATTGCCCCGCAAGCGATTCGACCTGCTTCTTTGCATTTGACTCGTACATTTCAAGATTGCGCTTGGCCTCGGATTCGACATCCTTGAAGCGCTGCAAGAACCGTTCTTCAAGCTTGGAAAAACGGCGGTCATAGTCCTGCATCTGGTTGCCGAACAGCAGATCACGTATCTTGTCGACACCTACAGCGTCGCCTGGGCCTCCGCTCTCGCGAGCCTGGGCCGCCATGAAGGCCAGCCCGTTTCCGTCTGCATTACCTATTAGATTTACGTCCGCTTTATTTGCTGGAGAAGCGCTATTCGAAGATTCCTTGGCCATCCTTATGCCCCTTCTTTTGAACAACTGCCACAGTGCGAAACTCAGAAACGGATAAGAATGTCAGCAAAATACCCGGCTCGCAAGCCGGAATCTTCTTGGCTTAAACCAATTCGTGCGTCCCTTTTACATCTCTTGGACTAGCAGCAAATAAACGAGTTCCGACTGGTGTAGCTTTTGCATCTCTTGTTATAGAGGCCATAATCGGCTAGTCTAATCAACCATTTGATGAAATCTACTATCGAAATGAGCAATACAATATCGGGCTATAGCTACTGGAGCGCAATTAAGTAGCGCGGACTCATTAGAAGTATCTAAATTAGATGACATGTCGGTACACATACTGCCTCGCGTCCGGCTGTATACTGCGACGATCAGCTTCCGGTGCGGGCCCAACGGTAGAAGGAAGGTGTTCTTCGCACGGAGAATGGCTGTTCGAGAGTGCACCTCGGTATCGAGGCATTTCGGTCGATAAGAGGGGAGCAGTAGTCCCGATAACTGCAGTCATTCACACCAAGGCTTCAGTGGCTTGCTTTAATGCGCCCCCCGATTGCAAAGGACGTCAGTTTGCCATAGCTATTGCAGTCGTACGGCGCCAGGGACCGCAGCTTTTGGTGATGGCGCCGATTCCGGGGATCGACATGAGTATGCGGCGTGCTTGCTTTGACGTGCATCTGCGACAGCTGGCGCCCAAGCTCGGCGGCACGGATGCGAATGCTGCGCCAGGCTTCCAACATCAGTAGCACGACAGGAGCAAGCTCGCGCTGCAGCCAAATGGCGGCGTCGCGGCGGCTCGGAAGAGTTCGCAGGAGACTGTTTGGACGCAGCGTGCCTGAGGACCGTTCCCTTTGGCAGGAAATCGCCGGCTATGTTTCGGGACTCTCGTTGTATCTTCGGCGCGGGTAAGACGGCGTGGCGCATAATCCCTTGGTTTCAATCGTGGTTCCTGCGCACAACGCGGAGGCAACGCTGGCGCGCGCACTCGATTGCCTTCTCGATCAGGAAATAGTGGATTGGGAGGCGATCATCATCGACGACGCCTCCACTGACCGCACCTCCGCGATCATCGCCGGTTATGTGGAGCGCGATGCCCGATTTCGGACATTGAACTCTTGCGCGTATAGCGCCGCCGGCGCGCGCAATAGCGGGATTTCGACAGCGCGCGGCCATTGGCTGATGTTTCTGGATGCGGACGATTGGGTGGATGCCAGCTTCCTTGCGAAAATGCTGGCCGCGCTGAAAACAGCTCCCGATGCAGTGGCGGCCTATTGCGGTTCTCGGCGCGTGATGCCCGATGGCGAACTCACCCCGCCGAGCATCTCGACGGAGGTTGCGACCCAGCCCTTCGAAACACTCGCCCGTCGGTGTGCCATCCGCACTCACGCGCTGCTAGTCGACCGGGAGACAATTGTCGAGTTGGGCGGTTTCGATGTGTCGCTGCGCACCTGCGAGGACTGGGATCTGTGGCAGCGCCTCGCGCGTCTGGGCAAAGATTGGGTGATGGTCGACGAGTCGCTCGCTTTCTATCGTATCAGCCCCAACTCGCTCAGCCGCAATTCGGCGCAGATGCTGGTAGATGCGGAAATCGTGATCACCCGCGGCTTTTCTCGTGATCCCAGGGTCAAACACCCAGCATCAGCACACGCCAATGGAGCGATCGAGGCGAGCGGCCACACCGCTTCCGAGGCACTCGCGTGGTTCGCGTTGTGGAACGCCGCGTCGGATTGCGGCTGCGGCTCACGCTCGATCAACCCGCAGTCGCTGCGCGCGCTCCCGGCAGGACGTAAGTGGGCGCGTGAGATCGCCAAGGTGGCCTTCGATGGCCTTATGGTAGGAAGCTTATCGGTGCCAGCGCAATTGGCTGCCAAGTGGGACAGGTTCGGCGGCTCCTTCACCGAGTTGATCATCGAACTCGGCAAGCTCTGGGACAACCCCGTTGCGGGTCGCCGCGTCCAGTATCACCTTGAGCAAATGCTTCTCGACGTCGACGATCTTGCCGCGCCGCGCAGGCTGGCGCGGACACTTGGAATTCGCGTCGACGGTCGAAATCCGGCCTCGACCGAAATTCCGCAAGGAATCGATCAAATCTATGCCTATCTGATGATGGATGGCCAGATCGAGGCTGTCGTGCAATTCGGCGTGCTCGGGACAGTGACAAGGCGTCATTGGATTGAATTGCTCCTGAATGTCGTGCCCCCTGAGCGGCTTGAACGCCGGTCCGATCCGGACAGTCACTTCGGCAGACTCGCCCAATTGGCCGAGGAAGCGCGGGAGCTGGTTAGGTCGAGCGCCGAACCTGCGGAGCCTCCCGCGGCGCCGCGCCGCGCACGGGTCAGGCACGACAAGGATCGCACGTCGTTCTGGAATGGCTATTTCGCGACCGAGGATCCCTGGAACTACGGTTCGCCCTATGAGCAGGAAAAATATCAGCGGCAACTCGAAATTCTGCCTGCCGGTCCCATCGAACGGGCGCTTGAGCTGGCCTGCGCGGAGGGCCATTTCACGCGGCAGCTGGCGCCGCGAGTGGGCCATTTGACCGCAACCGACATCTCCGCCATAGCCATCGAACGGGCCCGCGCGCGATGCGGCGATCAGCCGAATATTGAATTCGGCGTACTGGATTTCTCTGCCGACACGCTGCCGGGTGAGATGGATCTGATCTTCTGTTCGGAAGTGCTTTACTATCTGGATGATCTGGCCGAGTTGCGGCGCATCGCCAAAAAATTCGCAGAGGCGTTGGCGCCTGGCGGCAGTTTCATCAGCGCACACGCATTCGTGCTGCGTGACAATGTTGAAAGGACGGGCTTCGACTGGAACACATTCGGTGCACAAGCGATCTCGGAGACGCTGGCAGCGACTGAAGGCCTCGTCTTGGAGCAATCGATCCAGACCGAGCTCTATCGCATAGACCGCTTCCGCCGCCTGTCGCCCGACGACGTGGCTACGGAACCGATGATAGATCATGTGCCAATCCGCGCGCGCATCGAAATCGGGGTCGCGCGAAATATCGTCTGGGGCGGCGCGCGGGCCTTGCGCCGCGACGTTGCACGTAGCGAGCGGCGGCAGCGTATTCCTGTCCTCATGTATCACAGCGTCTCCGATGATGGTCCGGCCGCTCTCGCCCGTTTTCGGCTCACGCCCGCCGCATTCGCCAGCCAGATGGCATGGCTGCGCTCCAATGGCTTTCACGCGATTGGGTCTGAGCAGTTGGAAGAGTTCATCGCCAACCGTCGCCCTTTCGTTGGTCGCCCAGTGCTCATCACCTTCGATGACGGCTTCCAGAACTTTGCCGACCACGCCTGGCCGACCTTGCGCACGAACGACCTGACCGCGGAAGTGTTCCTGGTGACGGACTTGGTGGGTGAAAGTGCACAGTGGGACGCCTATACCGGTCCGCCGACGCAGCTTATGGACGCCGGGACGGTGCGACGCCTCTCCGCCGAAGGTGCGTTCTTCGGAAGCCATCTGGCGACGCATCGCGCAATCGATGGTCTGTCGAGCTCGGTCTTGGCCGCCGAGCTCCTGCGCTCTCGTATGTTTATCGAACGGTGGACCGGTCGGCCAACCACGGCGTTCGCGGCACCCTTCTCTGTCACCGACCGACGGCTTGGCCGGCTGGCCAAGGAGTGCGGCTATCAAATCGGCTTCGCCGGCAGACACGGGCCGGCAGGCCTCGACTGCGATCCCATCGACCTTCCGCGCATCGAGATTCGCGGAGACCGCTCACTCGATGACTTTGTTGCCATTGTCGAGGCTGTGCTCGAAGAGCGGTGAACTTGTCAGTGTCATTTCAGTGTCCCGCTCGTTTACCTCGTTCGCAAGTCTATTGGGCGACTTGGGACACCGCTGACATCAGCTCCTGGGGGTTTGGCGCCCCAAACATGTATCGCCCACCCTCTGGAACCTCCGTGAAGCTCCAGCGGACGATCCCCTGCCGGTCCAGGAGGAACTGACCGACCAGTTGTCCGTGTCCCGTTGCCATCATCTGCTCGTCGGCTTCGGTCATTTCGTAATTGTCCTTCTTGTCGAGGATTTCGCCGGCCGCAAGAGGATCCATAGGACCGGGCAACTCGCTTGGTATGTCGACCCGCATATCCATTACCGCTGCCATCGAGACCTTGTACGGCCATTTCGTCTCGTTTTGGGTGAATTCGAGATTGGGCAGTCCAAAAGCACGATGTGAAGCGCGTTCAGGGTCGGAGGCCGCGAGCAGATTCGGTATCGGGTGGTAGCGGAAATAGAGACGCGCCCGTTCGATCGGCGTGTTGACCACCGTCAGGCTCTCCACGCCCTTTTCGCGCAGTTCCGGATCAAGCCGCGCCTGGGCGGCGATATGGCGCCGGCAAAACGCACAATGCAGACCTCGAAACAGGCCGACCAGCACCGGTTTTTGTCCGCGAAAGTCGTCAAGCGCAATCTTGCCTTCCTGGGTAATGGCGTCGAGAACCAAGTTCGGCGCACGGTCGCCCGGTTGAAGCGGTACCAAGTCAGCACGCGCGGACATTTCCAACCTCCAACCCGGCTAGTCGAGAAAAGGCAGCACCACAAGCGCTTCCGGGTCGAGCCCGTGCTGGGCGCATATTCCCTGCGCCAGGGAAAAGTAGCGTTCGGCCTCGGCCAGATTGTCGAGGTCGAGATTAAGCGTTGCGAGCCCATCATAGCACGGAAACAGCAGTTGGGGCTCGCCCGTTTCGCGGGCTACGTCGAGTGCTTCGTGGAACAAGCCAATCGCCAGTTCCGGACGGCCGTTGCACTGGTGGATCTGCCCAAGCACGATCAACGGCACCGGCAGGTGCTCGCGCTGGTCGAGCGCCCGGTCGATCTCGATGGCCTTCTCGGCAGCAGGCACGCCCTCCCTTGGACAGCGATCCGTGAAAGTACAACAAGCGACCGCCAGATTGGCGAGGAGGCGCGCCTGGAAACCCAAATCACCAATATGGCGCGCCACTTCAAGACCGCGCCTACAGACCTCCATCGCCTGTGCCGGATCGATGGTCGTGTAAAGCACGCCGAGATTGGTGTAGCCGCGGCACGCCGCGCCCAGTAGACCGGCGGCTTCGGCCAATTCAATGCTACGCTCAACCTGACGCACGGCTTCACGGTTTTGCCCAAGGCGAGCCAGCGCAACAGCCTTGGTATTAAGTGCCTCGGCGGTCACGAGAGTGGCATCACACCCTACCTCGGAGACATGCTCCGTTGTCAGAGAGCGTACGCAATCCAGCGCCGCGTCTGCCCATTTTGCCGCGCGAGCGTGATCTCCGCTACGGAACGCCTGTCGGCCACGTTCTTGCCAGAGATGCGCCTGCTCGATCGGGGCATCCGCTCCATCGAGGAGCGCTGCCGCTTCAGCATAGCGGGATTCTGCGTTGTCCCGCTTGCCGACGTCCCAGAGCAGCCGACCGATCTTGCGTAAAACGCGCGCCGAAGCGACACGATCGGCTGACTCGCGGTATGCCTGCAACACCGTCTCGTAGTGGTGGTGCGCGATCTCGCGGCGGCCTACCGGGCCGCTCAAATCGGCAATGCGCTCTGCAATTGCCAGTTTGAGCGGTGTTTGCCCGATCGCGCCCAACGCAGCCAGTGCTCGCTCGTAGAAACGAAGGGCGTCGTCGTTGGCGTATATCATGCGAGCGCGATCGCCCGCCGCCTGCAGGTAATGCGCGCCCCTCTCCCGCTCGGCGCTCTGTGCGAAATGATGACCGAGCACAGTCAAATCCTCGAGCCGTTCCGGCTTGTCGCCGCACAGTTGCTCCAAGGCAGCACCGACCCGCCCATGGATGTCGGTCCGGCGTTGCAGGAGCAGATTCTGGTAGATCACGTCCTGCAGCAATGTTTGCGTAAAGCGGTAGCTTTGCGACGAGACCGAGCCTGATCCGGCAACTTCCTCGATGATTTCCGCATCGCAAAGCAGTTCGCAGCCGGCTTCTAGCCGACCGGGGTCGGCTGTCACGGCTTTCAGAAGTGTGGCATCGAAGCGCGGGCCGATTACCGCGGCTTCCTGGGCCAACCGGCGCACTTCTTGGGGCAGCCGGTCGACGCGAGCAAGCAACATTGCCTGGATAGTGGCGGGAATGCCGGTTGCGACTTCGCCTGCCACAGTCCGCCATCGCTGGCCCTCGCGCATCAGTACACCGCGATCGATAAGGCCGCGAACGATCTCCTCTACAAAAAGGGGGTTGCCGCCCGCGCGCTCGAGGATCTGGTCGAGAAGCCCTCCTGCGGAGTTTACCCAGCTCTCGCCGAAAAGCGCCGCCAGCAGGCTGCGTCCGTCATCATTGTTGAGCGGCGAAAGCCTGAGCGCTGTGTGACTGACCCGACTAGAGTCGAGCTGGCCGTTGTCCGGCGCCGGACGATGCGTGACCAGCAACATCAACCGCGTGCGTTCCAACCTGTCCATCACGAAACGTAGTGCCTCGAGCGACACGGCGTCGGCCCAGTGCAGGTCTTCGACGACAATTAACAGCGGCGACAACGCAAGCCGCCGTTCGATGATTGTGCGGACTGCGTAGAGAATTTGCCGCCGCAACTGCTCTGGCTCGACATGCTGCAAGGTGGCGTCCGGGTCGCCAAGGCCGAGCACATGGTAGAGCAAAGGCATCAGCCGCTTCGCCTCCTCGCCCTGTAGGCCGAGATCGGTAAGCAAGCCTGCGAGCTTCCCCCGCACTTCGTCCCCACTGTCATTTTGCATCATCCCGGCAGCGCTGCGCACCACTGCGCCCAAGGCGCCAAATGATTGTTCGCCCAGCGGTGAACAGGTGGCCAGCCGCACGGCGACGTTGCGAAAACGATCGTCGTCGCCGACACGGGCGACGAACTCCTTCACCAGCCGCGATTTCCCGATACCGGCTTCTCCGACGAGGCGGACAAGTTGGGCCGAGCCGCTGCACGCCTGGTCAAGGCTCGCCAGCATTCTATTGAGCTCCGCACCTCGACCTATTATTGGCGCACTGAGGCCGAGCGCCTCGAGCCCACGTGCTGCACGCGGCGCCGCAAGCGGTGCATCCAGTCGATGGACGAGCACACTGCCAGCCTTGCCGCGAAACACGACATCACCCAGCGGCTCGTAAGAGAAGGCATGCCGGGTTAGCCTATAAGTGAGCTCGCCTACCAGCACCTCACCCGGTGCGGCCAGCGATTGCAGGCGTTGCGCCGTATTCACTGTGTCGCCGGTCACCGAATAGGATTTGGCGGTGCCGATGCCCAATCCACCAGTAACGACGGGACCAGTGTTTATGCCGATGTGGAGTAACAGAGGCGAGCCGGAGTGGGGGGTGCTTTCGCCGAGCCGCGCCGTCCGGGCGATCATGTCGAGAGCGGCGCGAAGCGCACGTTCCGGATCGTCCTCATGCGCAACCGGCGCACCGAACAAGGCGAGCAGTGCATCGCCGATGAATTTGTCGACGAAACCACCAAAGTTTCGCACGGCCGCCGTCCATTCCTTGAACAGTTCGTTCTGCAGCGCTTGCATGACCTCGGGGTCGAGCTGCTCGCTGAGTGTCGTGAAGCCGCAAAGGTCGGCGAACAGGACTGTTACCGTCCGGCGATCGGCGTCAGAGACGGGATGCAGCCCATCTTCGCTTTCGATGTTCGGAAGCAGCGACGGAGTTCGAGAAGGCGGCACAACGGTCCGGCTTGGTGTGGGAGCAGGCCGTTCGACGGTTTTTGCGGGCGCACCGACGCTTGCCCCGCATTTCGGACAGAACTCGAAATCAGGTGCGCAGGGGTAGCCGCAACTGGCGCATGGCACGGGCTGGCGCCTGCCACACCTCGGACAGAAAGCGTAACCGCCCTCAACCTCGAAACCGCAGCCCGAGCAGTCCATAGGACGAGACCTCACTAGGGGCCGTGCCGGCGTGATCTCACTACGCACTTCACGGCCAGGGTATTTCACAAGGATGAACCGATAACCGTCGACCAGCAAGCGGCAGCGCAAATGGGCATCGAACGGTCAGTGTGGGTCCGGTGGCAGAGCGCTGCCGATCAAGGCGGAAGCCGTCGTCGAAATCCCGAAAGGCATCAGCGTCAAGGAAGCGGCCGGATCAGACACCAGAGGCTCACCCATAGATCGCCGTCGCTTGGGGTTGCGGACCAGAAAATCAACCTGAAGCGAGGCTCAGCTCGCCTTGATCTCTGCCTGGCCGATCTTGCGCCATCGGGCGTTTTCGCGAACCAGTTTCAGGTCGTCGGTCGTCTCGGCAAGTGTCCGCAAACGGTATTGCCGGAGCAGGTCCGGGAAGAGCGCCCCTTCCGGTAGGCCGGCAAGCTGCTCGCGGACCGAGATCTTTTCATCGATGACCCGCAGGCCCCAGGCATTTTCCCGAACCTGCAGCTCCGCAGCCAGATCGCGCTCTTCCGGCGAGTTTTCATCTAGCGCAGCCAGCAGGATAGAGTGGAAAAGCGCTACATAACCAATCTGTCTCAGGCCGCCCACAACCCGCACGCGCGGCAATATGGCAAGGACGAGGAACATCAGGAACAAGTTCGGCAGCAGCACGCCGTCCAGCAGCGCCTGCCTGAGATGCGGCCGCTCGAACGGGATGGAAAGACCATTCGGCCTGTCAGGCTCGATCAGGTGCCCGTTCTCGAGGACGAGCTTGCGCACGCGCTCCTCGCGGATGCCCCAGAAATAGGCCGTGGCATTGGGCAGGAATCTGCCAAATGGGCTCGATGCGGCCGCTTGCAAGGCACATTCCAGACGCTGGCGCCTTGCGGGCTCAATGAGCAGCCCGGAAAGAAGGCTGCCATCATGTTCTAGATGCCGCGCCACGGCAGCCGCGGCGAGCCGATCATCGATGAAAACCGGTAGGGCCATGCCGGAACGATCCCAATCGGCGACCAGATCCTCGTTGAGGGCTGTCAGCGCATCGGCGGCGGTTCCAAACACCTTGTCCTGGCTGGCAAGCAGTGTGCCCAGCCAGCGGCTGGCATCCGTTTCGTCGCCCACCGCTTCGAGCGCGCGCTTGTTGAGGGTGACGGGACCGGCCACGCAGGCGCTTTTGCGGCACAGTTTGTGGCGCCCCATGCCAAACAGGTTGACCTTGTCGTCACCGACATCGAGCCATCCCGGCCCCTCCCGGCCAATTGTCTCCATGGTCATCGTCGTTCCCATGAAGCTGAAGAAGGCCGAGAGCCCGTTTTCGACCGCGCCGAGCCAGGCAAGCAGGAGGGCATCGAAGGTGATCCGGTCCATCAGAAGCAGGCAGTGCAGGCCGGACTGAATCACCGGTCTGTGCTCGAACTCTTCGAGGGCCTTGCCGATCTCTTCAGGCTGCATGATCACCCCAAGGCGCTGACGCAGGACTTCGCGCAGGATCGAGCGGGCAGCGATCGCCGGGCCCGAAGCAGGCCTTGCCACCGGCCGCCACAGATGGCGGGCATAATCGGAAACCGGTGCATTCCAGTTCTGCTCTATGTCACGCACAACTTCCGGGCAGAGCAGCGACAGCACTGCCAGAATTTCCACCGGAGGCGTAGGGGTTGGGTCAAAGACAGCGGTCATTGGTCCCGTCTAGCCACTTGCGGCGCAAACGCCAAGGGAGACCAGACGTGCTGGATGCAGCCGGCCCACACGTAGACTGTCAACTCGATCAAAATGGTGTGAGACGAAATTGACCGTATCCTACGGAGCTCTCCATGAGCAATCACCTGTTCGCCGGCACGAATTGTTAGATTGGCCAAACAGTTAAGGCCAAGCAGCGGATCTCAGAACCGCAGCCGGGCCATGCTCAGCAGGTCGTGGTACTGCCCGTCGGTAAAACCGGCCTTCACATGCCGGCCTTCGACCTCGAAGCCGTGGCTTGTGTAGAGACGGACGGCCGGTTCGTTGTCGGCATAGACCGTCAATTCGACCCGCTTCAGGGCGCGCCAGTTGTCGGCCACGTCAAGCAGCGCGCCAAGTATGGCAGAGCCGATGCCCTTGCCGACAAAGGCATCGTCAAGGCCGATATTGATTTCGCCGATATGCGAACGGCGCGGCGAACCCTGCACGACTAGGCTGCCATGGCCGACGACCTTGCCGTCCAACTCCGCAACGATCCAGGTGGTTTCCTGGCCGGACTTGGCGATGCGCCGCTCCACCTGCTCCACCATCTCGAAGGGCATCCTGAGCGTGCCCCAGCGGAAGCCCGGCATGTTGAAGATAGCGCAAAGCGCCTCCGCATCGCTTAGCCGGACGGACCGGAGCTGCGGCTGGATTTTCTCGGAAGATGGCGAGGTCGTGCTGGTCATGGCGCTCCCGGCAAAGCAATCGGCCCGGCACGATGCACCGGACGTCACCTAAAAATCCAGCCGTCTCCGCAACCTATGCCGATTGCGAGCTAAAAACCGGGAGGCGGCGTAGAGTTTGAAGACGCCGCTGATGCCGATCCAGCCGAAAAGGGCGAGCCAGCGCAATGTCCCGGTCGCCGTCCAGTCGATCCGGTGCACCGCAGCGTCGGTGATGACGAGGCCAAGGATGGCAAGCAGGCCAACCAGAAACTGCGCCAAGCCGAGCACCAGCAGTTCCTCGCGCGGCGCGCTTCTCCAGACGAGATACACACCGCCCGCACCGGCGAGGAAGATAGCGCTGTAGACCTGAGCGTGGAAGGCATCGATCGGCCATGGCCAGAAGCCGCTGAATGTCAGGGGAAACAGCAACAGGCCGACTCCATAGAGCCCAAGGATCGCCGATTCCACCGGCATGTAGCCGCGCCATGCGGGGTTTAAGATCACGCCTTTTGCAGAAGGACGGGCCCTGGTCCGCCACAGGAACAGCCCGGATACCGCGACCGAAGCAAGATAGACCAAAAACCAGAGCCAGGGCGCTTTGCGCTCGAAGTTGAAATAGCCGAGATTGATGAACGAAGCCACCGACACGATGACGGTGAAGATGAAGGCCATGACGAGCACGAGCCTGCCGGGCGACCAACGGTTCCAGACCAGCAACGCCACCATCATGACCATTTCGGCGGTGTAGAAGCCGCCGAGGAAGCGGGCATTGAACGGCGTGACGGCCCAAGGCCAGCGCGGCTTGACCAGCACAGGCGCAAAAAACAGGCAGGCGCCTACGATCAGGACGATGATGACCACCACCGAGAAAAGGCGCAGAGCCGCGGGAAATGGCGGGTTGTCGGATGTCGGCATGGGAGAAAGTCCCAAAGATGAATGCCTCATGGACCCATCATAGTGCCGCTTGCGGCCGGTGAAAATCCGCCCGAATGGAAATTGAGCTGTCACCGGCTTATCCATTCGAATGGCCGTACGGTCCGTTTCGAAGTAAGATGGAGCGCTCGGACCGAAAACCGGTCCGGCCAACACGCCTCTAGGGTGCATTTCCCGGAGCCTGCACGATGAACGAAGCTCAGGATCTGTTCTCGCTTCTGCGGCAATCGACCGATGTCGATCTACTGGCAATCGACGCGATCAAGCGAACCATCGAGGAGGGCAACGACCGCGAGCTTTGTCGCATCAATGTGCCAGCCTTCGCCAGCAAGCATGGCCTCGACGAGGAGCGCGCCATAAGCGCCTTTCTCCATGCGGCACGGGTGGGCATCTTCGACATTTCCTGGAATGTTCTATGCCCCGGCTGTGGCGGCGTGCTCGACACCAACGCCACGCTGAAAACCTTGCAGAAGGACGAATACACCTGCGCGCTATGCTCCGAGGGCTATTCGCCGACCCTCGACGAGATGGTCGAGGTGACATTCACCGTCAGCCCCCGCGTGCGCAGGATTGCCGCTCACAATCCACACGAATTGCCGTTGATGGAATATTTTCGCCAGATCTACTGGGCGTCCGGCGTCGATCTGCCGGAAGAGGATTTCGCGAAGAAGATGGAAGCATTCTCGCTGGAGGATATCGAGCTTGCCCCTGGTGAAAAGGCGGTTCTGCCCATACAGCTTCCGTCTGAATTCGTCATCGTCTTCGAGCCGGTCACCCATTCAGTGCAGTTCATCGACGGGAAGGGCGAACCAACAAAAGAGCGCCGAAGCCTCTCTTTGGTGTTCGACCGCGACCATGTCCAGAACCAGACGCTGGAGATGCAACCCGGCCCGTTGCGAATTTCGCTGGAGAACAGGACCGATGCCCGCGTGCTGCCGACGGTCTTCATCGCCGGCCAGGAATTGCATGATTTCCTGGGCAAACGCCGGCCCTTCCTGACCGCCAAGCGCCTGCTCACCAACCAGACTTTTCGCGATCTCTATCGCACGGATACGCTCGACATCAACCAGCGCCTGAAAATCACCAGCCTGACCTTCCTGTTCACCGACCTGCGCGGATCGACCGAGCTTTACGAGCGGGTGGGCGATCTTTCAGCCTTCGATCTCGTGCGCGAGCATTTCCAGGTTCTGCATGAGATCGTCGCGGCGGAGGCGGGCGCGGTGGTGAAGACGATCGGTGATGCGGTGATGGCGACCTTCGCGACGCCTGATCGTGCGATTGCCGCGGCCCTCAGGATGCGCGATGCCATGCGTGAGCTCAACGACAAGAGCGGGCGCGAGGATCTGCTGCTCAAGATCGGAGTCCATGCCGGCCCCTGCATCGCCGTGTCCATGAACGAGCGACAGGACTATTTCGGCCAGACGGTCAACATTGCTTCACGGGTTCAGAACCTTGCCAACGCACAGGCGATCTTCGCCACTCGTGCGGTGGTCGACGACAATCTCACCGCCGATCTGTTGCACAGGAACGCGCTGACGCCCGTGCCCCACGAGGTCTCGCTGCGCGGCATTGAGCGGGAGATAGCAGTCTATACGATCCCCTGAAGACTTGGCCCCTGAAGACTTGGCCCCTGAAGATTTGGCCCCTGAAGATTTGGGTCGTCTCGGCCCCTCAGACGCGCCTGCAGAGGAAATAACGATCGGCGGGCTCCGAAGTCGGCGGCGGGAGGCGGTGCA